>NZ_JAESIT010000008.1:0-231784 GCF_016756935.1 Chryseobacterium sp. KMC2 | reverse complement strand
TGCTTATTGCTTATTGCTTATTGCTTATTGCTTATTGCTTATTGCTTATTGCTTATTGCTTATTGCTTATTGCTTATTGCTTATTGCTTATTGCTTATTGCTTATTGCTTATTGCTTATTGCTTATTGCTTATGCAAAGTTAAAACAAAAAACTTTAATGCAACAATATTGCATTAAAGTTTTTTTTACATTATTTCAAATCATATATTAATCCTCTTTCTTCACTTCTTCAATCTCTTTCCTAAGCCTATTGTTAATATTAATTTTAGCGTTCTTAAAACTGAATATCCTGGCCCCTTCCTCCCGTGCATAAGGGTTAGTAATAGAATCTAAAATTTTGGAATGCACAAAATAAGGACTGGTATCTTTCAGCTCTTCCATTCCCTCCGAATAATCTTTAACTCTAATGAGATTGTCATATTTTTTGCTGAAATCAAACCAGTTGATATAATCCGCATTGAACGAAACTGCTTTTACCCCGGCTTTTGAATAATAATTAATAGCTCCTGCCTGACCGTAGTTATCACATAAAACCAATGTGTTTCCTGTTTTTGACAGCTTGGTATATTCACGATCCGTTTTTTGAGCCAGCTCTCTCCAGCCTTGCATATCGGCGAAATCCTGAGGCAAAGAATGATCTTTTCCGTCCTCCCATCGAAGCAGTCCGAATTTCTTATACCATTCTGGATTTTTAACGATCGCTTCCGGACTTTTGTTTGGAAATGCAAGATAATATACCGGCACAAAAAGCAGGATAGGATGAAGAATGCAAATAGGTTTTAAAAATTTCTTCCATCCTTTTTCGAGGATCATTCCCAGATAAACGGCCCCAAAAGCAATGTAAACCGGGTAAAGCCCTATTGCATAATAATCTTTTGCTCTGAAAAACATAAATAATGCAATGGTGATCGCATATCCCCAGAAGAAAAATCTAATCTTTTTAAAAGATTGCTCAAATAGCAGCGCATAGAAACCGGCTATAATCACAAAAGTAACTCCTATGAAAAACAGCGCCTGAGCCCTTAAAAAATCAAACCTGTTTACATTGACCAATTGATTTTCAGAAAGTGCTTTCATATGATGAATTACCGGAAAGTTATTATGATATTGCCAAAGTAGATTAGGAAGAATAAGAATTAAAGTTAAAATTCCGGCCCCATATACATGTGGGTTTCTGAAAATTTTTCTTTGGTCTGTAATCAAAAGCGCCGGAATAAATCCTAAGGCTAAGAATGCTATATTGTATTTATTCAAAACTCCTATTCCAAATACCAACCCACCCCAATAAAGCCATTGCACCTTTTCTGTATTGACATATTTTATCAGAATATAAAAAAACAAAGTCCATAGCAGTACTTCTAAGGAATTGGGTTGAAAAAGCATATTTAAACGAAGAAGTACTGACAGTAAAATTCCCAGACCTGCTAATATCTGAGCAAACATACTTCCTTTTAATTCTTCTATAATTTTCCAGACCACCACGATTGTTAATGCTCCAAATAAAGTCGGAAAAAATCTGACCCAAAATAGGGATCCACCCAATATTTTGATAAGCCATGCAAACCATGAACTGACAGGAGGAACAGAGAGATAGCCCCAGGCAAGATGATTCCCCTGATCAAGATGTAAATATTCATCACGCTGCAAGTCATATTCCGGGCTTACCAGAACGTATTGAAGAATAAATTTTGCAATGATAAAAAGGAAGAGTACCCAATAACTTTTTTTCATGGTTGACTGTTTAGAATTAAAGGTAAGACATTTTACATATTGCTTTTATTACATCAGCAGCTTATACACATGAGGGAATAAAAAAATCCCGAAGAATTCTCCGGGATTTAACAGCTAAATGTATAGTGTCAGTTTATTATTTTTGTTTTGACTTTAATTCTTCTTTATCCTTGTCTGATGGATTCCAAACTTTCACTTCTGAATCTTTTGTGATATTTGATCCAGGAAGAACCTGAACGTTAATTCCATCACTTGCTCCAAGTTTTAAGTAGGTCTTTTTAAATTTCCCGTCTTTTTGCTTTACTTCTACAAAAGGAACATCTTTCCCTTGTTTCTTTTCATACTGAACTAAAGATTCGTCCAATAGCAAAGCGTTTTTCTGAGAGCTCAATACAATTTCTCCGTTAGCAGAGAAACCAGCTCTGATGTATTCATTATTAGGATTTGTTACATCTCCTTCTACCGGAAATTTAATAGTTCCTGCATTATCTTTTCCTTTAGGAGCAATCATTGTTAGTTTTCCTGGAAATGTTTTATTCTGTAATGCTCCGATTACGATATTCATATCCATTCCTTCTTTTAATTTTCCTGCCTGAGCTTCGTCAATTTCTCCTTTAAAAATCAGAGAGTTCAAATCTGCTACGGAACAGATAGTTGTTCCTGCATTAAAGTTATTGGCTTCAATTACCTGGCTTCCTACTTTTACAGGAACCTCAAGAACAGTTCCTGAAGTTTTGGAACGAATCTGTGTCGTAGCCAATCCTTGTCCCTGTAATTCAGGGGTAGCACCTGTTTTGGCAATCTGTAGCCTTTTTTGAGCCGTATTAAGCTGCTGTTGAGCATTTTTAAGAGATTGCTGCTGAGAAAACAATTGCTGCTGAGAATTAAGATATTCCTGCTTGGAAGCAACTCCTTGTTTATACAGTTTCTCCTGCATATCAAATTGCTTCTGCATATTACTTACATTCAGCTGAGAGTTACCGATTTGAAGCTGTGCATTCTGAACTTCTTGTTGTGCTGCATTCACTTCAGAAATACTAGGAACAATTCTCACTGTAGCAATTAACTGCCCTGCTTCTACTTTATCTCCTTCTTTCACTAAAATTTTATCGATAATCCCCGCAATATTGGGCTTAATTTCAATTTCTTCTTTGGGAGTAATTTTTCCGGTAGCCATCACTTTATCATCCATATTCTGGACAGAAGGTTTACGGGTCAGGAAGGCCTCACTCTCCTTAGAGTTTGATTTTACAAGATAGCCAATCCCGGAGAACAATGCCACTGCAAATAAAAGCCCTAACACAATATAAATGGCTTTTTTCCAAGTGAATTTCTTTTTCATATGTATAGTTTATTTTTTACTTTAAAATTGAATGATTTAGAAATTAAAAGACTAATCCTGTATGCTTATGGCCAGATTACTGTAATTTCAAATCTTCAAATTATGTTATTTTCTAATTATTTTATTATTCTGATCGTAATGCTTCAATAGGTCTGATCTTTACCGCTCTCTGTGCGGGTATCATTCCGATAATCAATCCTAAAATTACCATTACTGCCATGGCTGCAAATACATTTCCGTAATTTACCGTCGGGTTATAGAAAGGAAAGGAATCCTGGCCCTGTGTAACCGCATTTAAAATCATCAGCACAAAAATCCCAAACATAAAGCCCAGTAGTCCGGAGGAGAGGGTAATCACAACACTTTCCAACAAAATCTGATTCCTTACTTCAGCCGGCTTTGCTCCTAATGCTCTCCTGATCCCTATCTCTTTTGTTCTTTCCTTTACGGTGATCAGCAGGATATTTGAAATGGCAATTACTCCGGCAAGAATCGTCAATGTTCCGACGATAATTGTTAAAAGCTGCATTCCTGTAAGAAAGCCTGTCAGCTTTTTAAATTCTTTTCCCAGGTTGAAACTACCAAAAGCATTGGTATCTTCAGGAGAAACTTTATTCTTAGATTTTAAAATCTGCTTTGCATTTTCCTCCACGTCATTTACATTGGCATTGGGCTTACTTACAATAGCAAACATGTCAATCTGCTCTCCGGCATTATACATTTTGGTATACGTTGAAAGTGGAATAAAAGCCGTTTGGTCATTTTCAAAGCCACCTCCTTTTTTTACTCTGAAAACACCTATTACATTAAAGAATATTCCTTTTATATTAATAGATTTTCCAATCGGGTTTTCTTTCTTCTTAGCCTCAAAAAAATTTTTATAGATCTCTTCTCCGATAACGACTACATTTTTATTTCCTGAAACATCTGCATCATTGATATATCTTCCGAAAATAAGTTTCTTTTCTGAAATTTTATTCCCTACAGAATAATCTCCGGTAAGAGAGTACGTACTGCTTTTACCATTTCTAGACATAGATTCGCCAGGTGTTCCGGTAAAACTTCCTCGGGAATTCTGAGGTGATATATAATCGATCTCTGTCAATTTTCTTTTCAGCATATCCATATCGGATAAATTGAGATGCACCTCTCTTCCTTTAGGAAATCCCTCATAAGGAATAGATGTTTTCTGCGCCCACAGGAAAATAGAGTTGGTAGCAAACCCGGAAAATAATTTATCAAAACCATTCTCCATTCCTTTGGCTGCTCCAAGAAGACTTACATACAAAAACATCCCCCATCCTACTCCAATCATGGTAAGAAATGTCCGAAGCTTATTATTCCTCAATGAATAATAAATCTCCTGCCAAGTGTCTTTTTTAAATATGATATTCACTTCTTCTTAGTTATAAGTTATTACTATTTGTAAAAGGGTAAAAGGCAAAACCATCTATCAGTACCCTATTTTCAAATTGCTGCTATTCTGTTCTTAATGCTTCTATTGGTTTAATCCTTGAAGCTCTGTATGCGGGAACAAATCCGGCAATCAATCCGGAAAAGACCAAAGCTACAAATGCCATTACTATCGTTCCCCATCCTACACTTGGACTTTTAATAAAGAATTCTTCAAGGCTGTCTCCAAGCAGGTTTAAAGTCAGAACTCCTACGGCTACTCCCACAAAACCTGAAACCACGGTAATGACAACACTCTCTTGTACAATCAACCCGACAATACCTCCAGGTTTGGCACCAATTGCTTTTCGAACACCTATTTCCTTTGTTCTCTCTTTTACAATGTACACCATGATATTACTGATCCCGATAATTCCCGCCAGTAAGGTACCCATTCCGATAAACCCTACAATAGCTGTAAGAACCGCCATAAATGTAAATGTATCATTCATATTCTTGGCATTATTCCAGATACGAACTCCATTTTCATCGTCAGGAGCAACATTCTTTCTTGCTTTTAATTTATCTTTTAACTCATCACCATATTTGATGGCCTGATCCGGAGTCAGTTTTTCATTATATGTAATATAGGCTATATTCACTGTATCAGAGCCTTTTTTCATCTGCTGCAAAGTCGTAATCGGAACTGTAATATGTCTTTCATCTCTATCTCCTCCATCATCTGAAAAAACTCCAATGACCTTGTACATTGTTCCGTTAATATTAAGCTCTTTCCCAACAGGGCTTCCATTTTTGATTAAATCCCGCTGAACCATTCTTCCAATGACTGCAACATTTAATTTTCTTTCCATGTCCATAGCTGTCAAGTAGCGACCATCAATAACTTTTCTGTTTTCAATAACCTGCTCCCCGGGATCAGCCCCGTTGATCTGATAAAGACCACTCTCTTTTCCATATTTCACCATTAAACTGGCACTGTACCTGGGACTGGAAGGCCCTGCTTTTTCCTTGTCTGCATTAATTAAAAAGTCATAGTCTGAGTTATTCATTGTCACATTTCGATCAGACTGCAAGCCTTTATAAGCTAAGGTGGTCTTTCCTGTGGAAAAAATAATCAAATTTTTGGCATCTCCCGCAAACCCTTCAGAGAAAGCGTTTTGAAGCCCTTTCCCGATTCCAAACAATACAATGAAAATAAATAACCCCAAGGCCACAGTAAATCCGGAAAGTACCGTCCGAAGTACGTTACTACGGATAGAACTGAATATTTCCTGCCAACGATCTAGATCAAACATTTTTTATTAGTATTAAAAGATTGAAAATTTATGATTGTTAAATTTTCAAATTATCTCATTTTCAAATTCTCAAATTAACTTATCTACAGTACAAGCTGCTTAATAAATTCATCACTTTCAATAATACCGTCTTTCAGTATTACGTTTCGTTTCGTTTGGGCAGCCACATCAGGTTCATGGGTCACCACAATGATTGTCTTTCCTTCATTGTTAATATCCTGAAGAAGCTTCATAATATCATGAGTCGTCTTTGAATCCAGGGCTCCGGTAGGTTCATCCGCCAGTACCACTTTGGGATTTGTAATAAGGGCTCTGGCAATAGCAACTCTCTGCTTTTGTCCTCCTGAAAGCTCATTGGGAAGGTGATTAGCCCATTGTGCCAACCCTACTTTCTCCAAATATTCCATGGCTTTCTGATTACGCTCTTTTCTGGGTACATTCTGATAATACAAAGGAAGAGCAACATTCTCTAAAGCCGTCTTATAGCTGATCAAATTGAAGGATTGAAAGACAAAACCCAAGAATTTACTTCTGTATTCGGCAGCTTTTATTTCAGATAAATGTTCAATGGGAACTCCATCAAGATCATATACTCCTGAATCTTTTTCATCCAGAATACCAATAATATTAAGAAGTGTAGATTTTCCGGAACCGGAACTTCCCATAATAGATACAAACTCACCCTCTGAAATACTCAGATTGATCCCTTTAAGGACATGAAGCTTGCTTTTTCCTGTATCGTATGACTTATGTAAATCCTGAATTACTAACATTAAGTGATGTATGTTTTATATCCAATAAGTAGGTGATAATTTCAAATTGTTACAAGAATAAAAATTTATTCAAATATTTTTTTGTTTAACAAAATAACCCTTTATCAAAAGCAATTTACAACAAATTGTTTAACTGTAACTTTAGTTTTACATCCATTTATCCTCAATATTGCTGCTTAGCCTATTATCCGTGCTGGTTTCATGTAAATGTGGAAAACTTTTACAGCTAAAAGTCAGTCAATTAGTATTTACCCCTTTCAAAATCAGTTCTTTTTTTCGAACTTTGTAGTTAGATTCTGATCAGAAACACAAACATAGTTTGTGAATAAGTTTAATTCACAAACAACACAAAAACAAAAAGTTAAATGTTTTCTGAACGTTATCCACATACATCTGAATTATTTAATTATAAAGATATTTAATATGGGAATTTTTGATAAAAGAGTAAGTTATAAGCCATTTGAATACCCTGAGGTTCTTCAATTTGTAGAAGCTATCAACAAATCGTTCTGGGTACATTCGGAAGTGGACTTTACTGCAGATGTTCAGGATTTTCATTCGCAGTTGGAGCCCAATGAAAAGCATGCTGTGAAAAATGCGCTTTTAGCCATTGCACAGATCGAGGTGTCTGTAAAGACATTCTGGGGAAACCTATACAACCACATGCCAAAACCGGAACTGAATGGTTTGGGAGCTACTTTTGCAGAATGCGAATTTCGTCATTCTGAAGCTTATTCCCGTTTATTGGAGGTGTTAGGATATAATGAAGAATTTTCAACAGTAGTAGAAATTCCTGCCGTGAAAAAGAGAATTGATTTCTTATCAAATGTTCTTAAGCACGCCAATTCTACAACACCAAAAGAATACGTTTCTTCTCTTTTATTATTCAGTATTTTAATTGAAAATGTATCTCTGTTTTCTCAGTTTGCAATCATTCTTTCTTTCACAAGATTCAAAGGATACATGAAAAATGTATCTAATATCATTGCCTGGACTTCAGTAGATGAGCAGATTCACGCTAATGCAGGAATTTATCTGATCAATAAGATCCGTGAAGAGCAACCTAACCTCTTGACTGATTCTGACATTGAAGATATCTACACCCTGGTAGATCAATCTATAGAATTGGAGGGTGAAATCCTGGACTGGATCTTTGAATTAGGAGAGCTGACTGTTTTCTCAAGAGAAGACCTTCTGAACTTTATGAAATACCGTGTTGATGACAGTTTAAAGAAAATCAATATGGAAACCCGCTATAACATTTCTCCGGAGCAATACCGCCCAATGAAATGGTTTGAAGAAGAGGTTTTCGCCAACTCTATGGATGATTTCTTTGCCAAGAGACCTGTAGATTATACAAAACACGATAAGAGTATTACAGCAAACGATTTATTTTAAATGATACTGGGCGCGAGCGAAGCGAGTGCCAAAACAGATCACTTTTTAATAAATTATTGATTCCAATCACAGTCAATTAATTCAACAAGCACAAATATAAAAGATGATTAACGTAATCGTAAGTTACACTGTAAAACCTGAGTTTGTTCCTACAAATCAAGCTAATATTCAAACGTTTTTGAGTGATTTTAAAAATCTGGATCAATCTGCCTTTGAGTATAAAGTTTTTTTAAAAGAGGATGGTGTTACTTTTTTACATTATTCAAACTACATTAATGAAGAAGTGCAACATGAAGTTTTGAATACTCCTTCTTTTAAAGAGTTTCAGAAATTAAGAGATGAAAGTGGCTTGAATGGTTCCCACAAAGTAGAAATTTTACAATCAATAATATAAATACAACAAAATTCCGGGGTGATTACCACACTCCGGAATTCGAAAATATAACATCTATGGAAGAACAAAATTCAAATATATGGTGGCTCAACGAAGAGTCTGAGCAGATGCTGAACAGAGGATATCTGTTGAAAGGAGAAACAGTAGATGGAGCCATCGACAGAATCACCACTGCTGCTGCAAAAAAATTATATAAGCCGGAATTACAGCCTGCATTTAAGGAAATGATCACCAAAGGATGGATCAGTTTCTCTTCACCGGTATGGGCTAATATGGGAACACAGAGAGGTCTTCCTATCTCATGTTTCAATGTTCATATCCCGGATAGTATCGAAGGGATTACCCACAAAATGGGTGAAGTAATTATGCAGACAAAAATTGGAGGAGGAACTTCCGGATATTTTGGAGAACTTCGTAACAGAGGTACTGCAGTAACAGATAATGGAAAATCTTCGGGAGCTGTTTCTTTCATGAAATTGTTTGACACCGCAATGGATGTTGTTTCTCAGGGAGGAGTAAGAAGAGGTGCTTTTGCAGCTTATCTGGACATCGACCATGGAGATATTGAAGAATTTTTATCGATCAAAGATATCGGAAGCCCTATTCAGAATTTATTTACCGGAGTTTGTGTACCTGATTACTGGATGCAGGACATGATTGATGGTGATATGGAAAAACGTAAAGTTTGGGCAAGAGTATTAGAAAGCCGCCAGCAAAAAGGTCTTCCTTATATTTTCTTTACAGATAACGTAAACAGAAACAAACCTCAGGTTTACAAAGATCAGGGAATGACTGTTAACGCAAGTAATCTTTGCTCGGAAATCATGCTTCCATCTACAAGAGAAGAATCGTTCATCTGCTGTTTATCATCAATGAACCTGGAGCTATATGATGAATGGAAAGATACTGATGCTGTAAAGCTGGCTGTTTATTTCCTTGATGCTGTTTTATCAGAATTCATTGAAAAAACTGAAGGAAATTATTACCTGCAGGGAGCAAGAAACTTCGCACTGCGTCACAGAGCACTTGGATTAGGAGTATTAGGATATCATTCTTATTTACAGAAAAATATGATCCCGTTTGAAAGTTTTGAAGCTACTCAATTTAATGCAAGAGCTTTCAGACATATCAAAGAACAGGCTGAACAAGCCTCAAGAGAACTAGCCAATATTTATGGTGAACCGGAATTATTGAAAGGATATGGACTGAGAAATACCACTACAATGGCCATTGCTCCTACCACTTCAAGTTCTGCTATCTTAGGACAAACATCTCCGGGAATTGAACCTTTTGCATCTAACTATTATAAAGCAGGTCTGGCTAAAGGAAACTTTATGCGTAAGAACAAATATCTTGCTAAATTACTGGAAGAAAAAGGATTGGACAACGAGGAAACCTGGAGAACAATCATGCTGAACCATGGTTCTGTACAGCATTTGTCTGAATTAACTGACGAAGAAAAAGCAGTATTCAAAACATTTAAAGAAATTTCTCCTATGGAAATTATTTCTCAGGCTGCACAGAGACAACAATATATCGATCAGGCACAGTCATTGAATCTTCAGATTCCTTCCACAATGCCTGTAAAAGATGTTAACTACCTGTATATAGAAGCTTGGAAGAAAGGAGTGAAAACACTTTACTACCAAAGAAGTTCTTCTGTTTCAAAAGAAATGATGGTTAATTTCGTAACATGCTCTGCTTGTGAAGCGTAGACCCAAATAATAAACACGTCATATCAACGAAAGCACGCCTCCGGCGTGCTTTTATTGTTTTCGGGAACTACAGAAATCAAGATAATTATATATTATTTACCAGCCGTTTTTAAACCGAATAAAGCATGATCATGAATTTCAGCTGAAAAAAGAGTAAAGATTCTAAAAAATTATTGGATATTGCCGCAAAAAAGAACCATGAAAAACAATGCAAATCACAATGGGATAAAACATTACATTTTATTTTTCCTGTATATATGCTGTATTTCCTGTCAAGGTCAGGAATATAACAAGGATATTCTAAACTTAAAAGAACTAGACCTCGGATTAAATGCTGACCGTTTTTATAAAAACTCGACGAAGAGGGAGAATGTTAAACTATTAAGCGGAAAACAGTATGTTGAAAAAGATACCATTACCGAATATGACCATGACTGGAATGGTGACCGGAATAAAATTTTTGCAATACAATATCGTGTCGTAGGATATTCTCCTGCAGATGTTGTTGCCCAATTTGGCAATATCCATTTTTCAAGAGTAGAATCACTTGTGGATGATAAAGGAAATCTCATGCTCATCAATGCCGTTACGAAGGCTTCCAAAGACGATATTCTCAAATTCATCACTGCACTGAAAAAAGAATATCCCAATCCCGAAGTAACAGAGGCTTCATCCGGATATACCAATAACCAGATTATAACATGGAAAGATAAAGACCGGATCATTAAATTATCAACCAATGCCCGTTTAGATTTTTCCAATCCTCACAACATCCTCAGTGAAGCGGATAAAAAAGAAATTCAAGAAATAGAAAAGAACAGGATCACAGAATCTACCCTTTTTATCTGTAATTCAACATATGAGAAAAAACTCTTAGGGAATCTTCATTCCGGAAACTGGATGAATTTTAAATAGACCCCACAGGCCTAGATATTTTTCTATACAAAAGAATAATACCATATTTATTTTTTAAATTCATTAAAAATTTTAATCACCACACATCAAAACAACCGCATTTAGCATATAAAAAATAGAAATACATTTAAAACCACTAATAATCAACTCATTAAAAAAGGACTAATTTAGCATTCACATGAATGGATAGTCAAAAAATCTAGTACCATTAAAAACTCAATTATGAAAAAAATACTATTTACTTTATCAGTAAGCTGTTTTTCTATGGCTTATACTCAGACCCTCAACTTTTCTGATGTAAAATTCAAAGCACTTCTGCTAAGCGCCAATCCCACCAATCAGATTGCAAAAGACCTTAATGGAAACAATATTGTTATTGACCAAAATGGGGATGGAGAAATTCAGCTTCCGGAGGCTCTACAGGTAAAAATTCTGAATATAAAGGTGGATGCTGACCAGATGTACATTAATCCTGCCGGAGACCGATATGATCCTAATAATATAAATTCTACCTATTACAACAGCCATCTTCCTGATGGTATATCAGACGCCTTACTTTTCTCCAATCTTGAAGAACTTTACTTTTGGAATACCAGAACTGCCAATATTAGCTTTATCAATAATGGTAAAATCAAGAAAGTACAGGGAAGACCTTTCTACTATGACCTCTCCCAATCCGGACAATATACAGCAGCTCCTATTAATCTTTCATTTGACAACTGCCAGGGAATCCAAAATATTACAGATGTCATCGCCTATCAGGCTACAGGTAATCCGTGGTATTCTCCTGAAAACAGTTTAAGTATAAAAAACTGTCAACAGATCAACAGCAATGCGATTATTGATTCAGCTGAACTTAAGGAACTTCATATTCAGAACTCAAGTATTACCAGTTTAACTTTTAATTCGTGTAAGTTTTTATCAAAAATTTCGGTTCCTAATCTAAGCACTTTAACAAAGATATCCGTATTGGGTGATAACGGAACATTTTCCTCCAGCAACAGTCAGGATATCGAACTGATTGCCAACAACTGTACTAATTTGCAGGAAATCATAGCAGATACCGATCACTATTCTTCAACCGGAGCCTATTTTTCTGCAGTAAACCTGAACGGCAGTACTTCATTAAAGAAAATAAAAGGACTGAATGCTCCCTCTATCGATTTTAGTACAGCAGGGCTTGTTAATCTGGAAGAATTAGATTGCTCTTTCTACAACAGATACGGATACAATACTACATCTGGTATTTATTTTGGGAATGTAAGTGCATTGAACCTTGCGGGTCTTCCAAAACTTAAAATACTAAAGGCTTTTAATCAGAAAATATCCAATATTGTCAACTTCAGTGCTGCACAAGCTTTGGAAAATATTGATATCACCAACTCATGTGGTTATATGAATACAGTAAATGTTAGTAATCTTGCGAGTCTTACCACTTTAAAAACCGGCAGAATCGAGGCCGTAAATACTCAAGGTAACGATGATCTACAAAAAATTACTGCTAAAAATTGTACCTCATTAGCAAATTTCATTTTTAATGGCAACAGTCATTTAAAAGAATTAGATATACAGAACTGTACTGCTATACAAAAAATAGCAATCGGTTATTACGTAATAGAAAGAGATGGTGTTTTTCCTGAATTAAATTCAATTAATTTATTACAATGCACTGGTATTAAAGAAATTACCATTCACAACACAGAAATAAACACCTTAAATACTTCACAATGCTCCGCTTTAAAAACATTAGAGCTTAAAGATGACAACTTACTATCTTCTATTGACATTTCTAACAATTTTAACTTGGAATCCATTACGTTACAGTCACTACCTCTAATTTCACAAGTGAATACTTTAAATAATATAAAGCTAAAAACTGCATTTATTAGCAACAGTCCTCAAATAACACAACTGAATTTTTCTACTGCAACAAATTTCGAAGGACTTTCACTTTGGAATATGCCAAACCTCACTTATGTTAATATAAGAAATGGATCTATAGAGGAATTTCATGATTACAATGGCTATAACACCAATCTCCAGATGTGTGTCGACGATGCCCAATTAAGCGATCTACAATCAATGTATCCTGATATTACATTTACAGCAAACTGTGGGAGCTTTCTTCAAAACAGAAATGTAAAAGCTAATATAAAATCTTTCCAAGTTTTCCCAAATCCTGTAAAAGATATCCTGCAGGTTAATTCTGACTCTGTTATAAAAAATATAAAAATAGTTGATACTCAGTCAAGGATTATCTTCAACCAGGATTTTAATCAGGAGCTTATAAAAATTGATCTTTCAAGCTATCCTAATTCAGTTTACATCATGAAAATAACAACTGATAAAGGGCAAGTAACGGAGAAGATTATAAAAAGATAACCTTCTTCAAAACACATCTTTTTTACCAAAAATCATAGAACGTTCTATGATTTTTTTGGTTTATATTTGTGTATATTGTTTAATACCATAAAACGAGATATATGAAATTCGGACAAGTAGAAGACCCTTCAAAAATAGATTTTACCCTTCCCAAAGATCATTCTAAAACCAAAGAAATTTTAAATCTTAATAAAAAAGGGTTTGAAAACCTATCTATAGGATGCGCCAAATGGAACAAAACCGACCTTAAAGGATTTTATCCTAAAGGAACAAAAGATGAGCTGACCTATTATGCCACTCAATTTAATTCTATTGAACTGAATGCCACATTTTACGGAATGCCTACTCCGGAGCAGGTGAAAACATGGAAGGAAAAAACACCTGAAAATTTTAAATTCTTTCCTAAGATCACCAATACAGTATCGCATTTCAGAAGACTTATTGACGTTACGGATCCTGTAACTCATTTTGCTTCTGCCGTCATGAATTTTGATGAAAAATTAGGAATGGCTTTTCTTCAGCTTCATGATAATTTTAAACCGAAGGATTACGACAGGCTGGAAAAGTTTGTGAAAGAATGGCCCAAAGAAGTTCCTCTGGCTATAGAGCTTAGAAATACGGAATGGTTTACTGACGAAGAGATACTCAATACAACCTGCGAGCTCTTTGAAGCCCATAACATCACTAACATCATCGTAGATACTGCGGGAAGAAGAGATATGCTCCATATGCGTCTTACTACTCCTAATGCATTTATCCGTTATGTAGGAGCTAACGCAGAGAGTGACTATGAAAGATTGGATGACTGGTTAAAGCATCTGACAAAATGGAAAAAAGAAGGCTTACAAAATCTTTATTTCTTTGTTCATCAAAATATAGAAAAAGCTTCTCCTCTGCTGTCTGCTTACTTCATTAAAAAAGTCAATGAAGAATGGAAAACTGATATTCATGTTCCGCAGATGGCCAGTGAAAGTACAGGAACACTATTTTAATCCAAACAGATTACTGTCAAACAATAATATACTCATTCACAAAAACTTATATAGAATGATTCCAGTTTATTGCTAAAATTCATTTCTTAGTGATAAAAATCTTTTCTTATCATAAATTTTTATACTTTAGTGAACTAATATATTTCACACAATAGTGTAAACTTAAAAAAACGAGATAATGGAAAAGGAAATCTGTAGAATTAGCATCACCAACAACTGGTTGGGCGATGAGTATATTTTTTATGAAAATGGTACCATAAAAAGAATATATGATAACCATAGTATGAGCTCCAATGTTACTGAATGGTTGGAACCCGGACAAATAAGTAAACTGAATAAAGATAAATTGGTTAAAAGCTGCCCGGAAGAACTTAAAGAGCAAGTCATGCATATTCTGGATTATCCTTAATATAAAATAAAAAAAAGAGTAATAAACCATGGTTTATTACTCTTTTTTTTATTTAGTGTGATTTATTTTTTCTCAGAAGCAATACCAGATTAAGGAATAAAAGCAGAAAATCCAATGAGATCCAGATTCCCAGTTTTGTATTTTCATAATTGTAGGCATCAACCTGTTTTTTTGCAGCTTCAGAAAGCTTTACACTTTGATTGATATAATTTTGTACCTCTACGATCTGATCAATATTCTTATTGGGAACAGAATGTTGAGAAAAATAAACGAGGTTCTTTTTCCCCAAATACCCCACAATCCAATACTCATCAGATGTATCCATTTTAAGATACTCTATCCTATAGTATTCCGGACGTATTTTCCCTATATGCTTAGGCTCCAGTATTATGTTTGACTGTACCTTATTCACATTGATCAGATAAAAATCCAGCGTCTGTGGAAGTTTATTCACAACCTGAAGCCCCACTGAATTGTCAACAAATGCGACAGCACTTTTTTTGATAAACCAATACGCAAAAAAAGAAATTGAAAAAACAACCGTGAGAATACGAAACAGCTTTGCCCATTTTGCCACCTTTCCTGATTTCACTTTATAAAAAACCAAAGAAAACACACAAGCCCAAAAGATAACAAAAATGATAAATTCCATATTGCAAAGATACTGATTTCAGAATTTTCAGGAGAGCCTTAGTCTACATTCCATTCTTTATAGAACTGGTCAAGGAAGTTTAGCATATAATTATGTCTTTCTTCAGCCAGTTTTTTCCCCGTCTCCGTGTTCATTAAATCTTTCAGAAGCAATAATTTTTCATAAAAATGATTGATGGTTGTCCCATTTGATTTTTTATACTCTTCTTTAGACATATGTAGGCTGGGTTTAATTTCAGGGTCGTACATCGGATTATTTTTGAATCCTCCGAAATTAAATGTTCTGGCAACCCCAATGGCACCAATAGCATCAATACGGTCTGCATCCTGTACTATTTTAAGTTCTATAGAAGGATCTACAGGAGCATTGCCTCTGTTTTTAAATGATATATTTTCAATAACAAAAAGAACCTTTTCTATAGTCTCTTCAGAAACATTTTGCTCTGTAAGAAACTCTCTGGATATTTTAGGAGCTATCGTTTCATCTCCATTATGAAATTTAGGATCTGCAATATCATGAAGAAGCGCCGAAAGCTCTACCACTTCCTGATCGCAGGTTTCGGTTTCCGCAATCTTTCTGGACAGCTTCCAAACTCTTTCAATATGAAACCAGTCGTGTCCGGCTTCTGCCCCCATTAATTTTTCTTTTACAAATTCTACGGTGTTGTCAATTGTACTTTTCATTTATCTATCAGTTCATTTAAAATAATATCCCAAAGTTTTTTATTATAATTTCTAAAAAAATTAACGTGTCCTATTTCTTTTTTTTCAGATTCGGAAGTTTTTACAAGTCTGTACGTGGGTGTAAGATTAGGATAGGTATTGTTTAATAAACTTAATACTCCTTTCTCGGTTAGCCATATATCATCTTCCGCCCTGACCACGAATACTTTTTGTTTTAAATTTTTAGAATAGTCATCAATTTTCTCCAACAGCTTGTTGGTTGATTTCTTGTTTAAAATTAAGGTTCTCCAGTCATATGCACAATTTTTTGGAAGACTTTCTCCAAGCCCAAACCAATGCGCCGGAAAATACCCTAACAGCGAGGTCGTTAAGGGCTGCACAATTCCAAAGCCAAGATAGGCTTCTATTTTGGTTCTCTTTTTAAGGTTTCCCACAAAAGCATTCTGAGTTCCCACAAAAATAAGTTCTTCAAACATCTCAGAATCTTTATTCATTCCCAGAATCAATGCTCCTACGGAATGTCCCAAACAATACTTCCTGTAGTCCGAGAATTTCACCTTGATATAGCGGGTGAGCTCTTTATAGTCTTTTGAGCCCCAAAGCCTCATAGAGCCATGAAATCCTCTCATATTCTCAGGTTTGGAAAGCCCTATTCCCCTGTAATCATAAGTGATAACTGTGAATCCCTGTTCCGAAAAATATTGGGCAAATGAAAAGTACACCTGTTGCTTAACCCCTGTTGCGGAATTAATAAGCAGTAATTTTCCATTGCTTTTTTCAGGCCTGAAAAGGTGTGCTGTTAAAGAAACATGATCTTCTGTGGTAAGTATTAGTTTTTCCATAGTATAAAAGAAAAAATCCACTATAAAAGTGGACATTTTCATTATATTTTTATGTTAAGTTTTAAAGTTTTGATATGCCTTAAATAATTTTAAGAAAAGAATTCTGACATCTTAGGTAATCCGGTCTGTGAACCTTTACCTCCCGAGACTCTTGCCGAAACTTCATTTCCAAATTTCACGCAATCTTCTATCGTATTTCCATGGCACAGCGCTATAGCAAATCCTGAAGTGAATGCATCTCCCATTCCCATCTTATAAACAGTCTTATCTTTGTCATTCCTGAAATATTTCATCTCAGTACCGTCGAAATAAATCGTAGAATTTGTATCATCTCTTACAAATACTTTATTGAAGTATTTTTTAAGAACTTCTTCCCTTTTCTCTTCGCCAAAAATAATATAGAGTTCATTGCTTTTTGCTACAATAAAGTCGACATTTTCAATAATTGCTTCATTTACAGGCATAGCAGGAGAAGCATAAAGCCCCACTTTCTTGCCATATTTTTTTGCTTTTTTTACTGTATATTCTACAACCTCTATAGAAACTTCAAGCTGCACAAGAACAAGATCTGCGCTATGAAAATACCGGTCTGCTTCATCTATATGGGCTTTATTAAGATATTTATTTGCCGCCGGAACCACTACAATAGCCGCATTTCCGTTACAGGTTGTTACATAAGCTGTTCCTGTGGACTCTTTGTCTGTTTCATGAACAAAACCTACATTCACATTTTCACTCACAAGATTCCTCATGATCTGCTGGCCCAGTGGATCCATCCCCACACACCCTATAAAATAAACACTTGCCCCAAGCCTCGCCGTTCCTACCGCCTGGTTGGCTCCTTTCCCTCCAAAATAGCTGTCTGAATTAACGGCTAAAACGGTTTCATTAGGTAAAGGAAGCTTTTCGGTTTCTAAAACCAAATCTATTGATGAGCTGCCTACAACAATAATTCTGGGTTGTTCTGAGGAGAATTTCATTGTGCTTTATATTAGTTTTAACATTTATATCTGGTGAAAATCAGTGATCCAAAAGTAACTATTTTAATTAACTTATTTCAATAAATTCAGTAATTATCTTTACAGGCTGCTGATCCTTATCATAAGCTATATAACTGGCATAAAAACCTTCACCATATCCGGTCTCAAAAGCAAATATAGTTCCAGGGTGTTCGTCTGCCGGTTTCAGGAAGGCATATTGATCTATAGCGCCATTCTCATCAAAGAAATAGTCGTGGAAAAATTCTTCATAGATTCCCATAAAGTCTCCTCCTTTCTGTTGATACAGTTTTTGCTCCAAATCATTAAGACTGGTTTGGGTATCCACATCCATCAGACAACCCATTCCACTTTCTACAGGATATCCGAAAACTTCTCCTTCTGCAAGATCTTTGATATTCTGTCCCGCTGTAGTAGCCAGTTTCCAATCTGTGATCGCAGAATTACTGAATATTATTTCTGCATACGCTACACAATTGCTTTCTCTTTCTTTGTGTAACATCACTGAGAAATTTCCTTTTGGAAATTCTGTGGTAAAAGGAAGCATATCATTGGTGATTAAAGGATCACAAGCGATCAGTTTTCCACTGGAAAGGTAAATTTTCCCAACTTCAAAACTCTCCAACAAAGGGCTTTCTACAAAGTCTTTTGAGAATAGTTTCCGTATGTTTTCTATATGTGTCATGTTATTTATTACTTATTTTCAATGGCCAGCTGGATATCGTCGAAAATAAAACCTTCAACTGATCCAGTGATCGTTGGCAATGGTTTATTTTTCATTCTACTCCAGCCGTACACTTATTTTTCAGGCGCAGGGGCCTGATTTCTATCATTAATACATAAAAGAAGACGAGATTAACTGGTCTTCTTTTATAGGTATAGCTTTCAGGGAATTTCCTTGATTAATTACAAGCTTTTCAGTTTCTCTTCCAAAATGGCAATTTTATCCTGAGCGTCTTTTTGTTTTTTACGCTCAACTTCTACCACTTCAGGTTTGGCATTGGCAACAAACTTTTCATTGGAAAGTTTCTTTTCAACTGAAATTAAAAACCCTTTTAAATACTTTACTTCTTCTTCAGTTTTAGCTTTTTCTTCTCCCAGGTCTAGGTTTTCACTTAGAGGAATAGACACTTCTGTCGCTCCTACCAGGAAGGTGAAACTTGGCTTATCTGTTTTCAATCCAAAGTGGATCTCCGAAATATTAGCTAATTTTCTTACCACATTATCATTGGCAAATTCAGAAGCATTCGTAAATATTTCAACTTCTTCTCTTGGAGAAATCCCTTTGGTCTGACGATAATTTCTAACTCCCGAAATCAGTTCTTTTGCGATTTCAAAGTTTCTGATGATTTCTTCATTAAAGCTATCTGCATTTTTCTGCTGAGCAATAACAAGAGCTTCTTCCATACTTCTTTCTGAAATCAGCTGCCAGATTTCTTCTGACTGGAAAGGCATGAACGGATGAAGTAGCTTCATTAATTCTTCAAAGAAAACAATTGTTCTGTCATATACTTCTTTAGAAATACCCTCTCCATAGTTAGGCTTAATAGCTTCAAGGTACCATCCGCAAAAATCATCCCAAATTAATTTATAGATCAAATGCAGGGCATCAGAGATCCTGAATTTATCAAACTGATCATTGATTTCAACAATCGTTTTATTTAATTTGTTTTCAAACCATTCAATAGCCTGATGGTCTGTAGCTATTGCAGGTTTGTCTTCATGCTTCCATCCTTGAATCAAACGGAAAGCACTCCATATTTTTGTCATGAAATTTCTTCCCTGAAGCATCAGATCTTCATCGAAAAGAAGGTCATTTCCAGCTGCGGAACTCAATAGGATTCCTACACGAACACCATCAGCACCATATTTATCCATCAGCTCAAGTGGATCCGGAGAGTTCCCTAAAGATTTTGACATCTTTCTTCTCTGCTTATCTCTTACAATTCCTGTGAAATAAACATTTTTAAAAGGAACTTCTTTTCTGTACTCCAACCCGGCCATAATCATTCTTGCTACCCAGAAGAAAATAATATCCGGACCGGTAACCAGATCAGATGTCGGATAATAATAATTAATATCTTTATTATCAGGATCAATCAATCCATCGAATACAGACATGGGCCACAACCATGATGAGAACCAGGTATCTAATGCATCATCATCCTGTCTAAGGCTTTCTGCCGTTAATTGCTGATTTCCTGTTTTTTGTTTTGCCAGTTCTAAAGCTTCTTCTTTAGTTTCAGCTACTACAAAATCTTCATCTCCTGTACCATAATAATACGCAGGGATCTGCTGTCCCCACCAAAGCTGACGGGAAATATTCCAGTCACGGATGTTTTCCATCCAGTGCTTATAGGTATTTTTAAACTTTTCAGGATAGAATTTCACCTCATCATCCATTACTACATCCAAAGCAGGTTTAGCAATGTCAGACATTTTAAGGAACCACTGTACTGAAACTTTAGGCTCAATAACAGCCCCTGTTCTTTCCGATGTTCCTACTTTATTCACATAGTCTTCTGCTTTTAACAAAAGATCTTTTTCTTCTAATTCTTTAGCGATCTGTTTTCTTACTTCAAATCTGTTTTTCCCTGCATAATGAAGACCGTGCTCATTAAGATTTCCATCATCATCCAAAGCATCAATCATTTTCAGCTGGTGCTTCTGACCGATCTCATAGTCATTGGTATCGTGTGCAGGAGTGATTTTCAATGCTCCGGTTCCGAATTCAATATCTACATATTCATCTTCAATAATCGGAATGACGCGGTCTACAATCGGAACAATTACATTTTTACCTTTCAGATGAGCATATCTTTCATCATTAGGGTTAATACATACAGCGGTATCCCCAAAAATAGTTTCAGGACGGGTTGTAGCCACTGAAAGAAATTCTTCAGAGCCTTCAATTTTATATTTAAGGAAATAAAGCTTCCCGTTCTGTTCTTTAAATATTACCTCTTCATCTGAGATATTGGTTTTCGCTTCCGGATCCCAGTTTACCATTCTGTAGCCTCTGTATATTAATCCTTTGTTATAAAGGTCAACAAAGCTTTTAATTACCTGTTGTGAAAGTTTGTCTTCCAAGGTAAAACGGGTTCTGTCCCAATCGCATGAACATCCTAATTTCTTTAGCTGCTCAAGGATTGTTCCTCCATATTTATCCGTCCATTCCCAGGCATGCTCCAGGAATTGTTCGCGGGTAATATCTGACTTACTGATTCCTTCAGACTTCAGTTTAGCAACAACTTTAGCTTCGGTAGCAATGGAAGCATGGTCTGTTCCCGGAATCCAACAAGCATTAAATCCACGCATTCTTGCACGACGGACCAGAACATCTTGAATGGTATTGTTCAGCATATGTCCCATGTGTAATATCCCCGTAACATTTGGCGGAGGTATTACCACAGTATATGGAGGTTTCTCATTAGGTTCTGAGTGGAAATACTTATTTTCCAACCAGTAATTGTACCATTTTTGTTCTGTTTCCTGTGGATTGTACTTTTCTGAAATCTGCATAAATTCTATTTCTTTGGCTTGCAATTTGCAAAAATAGTCTAAAGAAAAAAATTTTTAAGCATGAATTAAAATAATTTTTAACTTTGTTTCACAAAATTTATCTAACAAACATATTAACATTCAAGAATATGAAGAAATTAATTGCAGGAATTGCTTTATTCGGAACATTTGCTCTGGCATCTGCACAAACTATTACATTTGATAAAACGACTTTCGACTACGGTACTATTAAGCCTAATGCCGATGGGACAAGGTTTTTTACAGTAACAAACACTGGTGACAAACCTTTGATCATTTCAAACGTAAAACCATCTTGCGGATGTACAACTCCGGAATTCAGCCAGGATCCTATTATGCCAGGAAAATCTGCTAAGATCAAAGTTGGATACAATACAGCTCTTAATGGAGGATTCAACAAAATGATTGAAGTTTTCTCTAATGACCCTGCCAACAGCAGAAGCGTAATTTACATCAAAGGTAATGTAGATGCTAACGCTCCTGAAGCAAAAGTATTGACTCCTGCTGAGCAGAAAGAAGCTGCAAAAGCTGAGAAAAAAGCTGCAAAACTAGCTAAGAAAGCTGCAGTGAAGTAAATTCTACTTAAAAAAATAAAGAAACCGTCTCCTTTGAGGCGGTTTTTTTATTACATTTATATAAGGGTAGATGTTTAGCGAAGTCCTTTTAATCTTTTAATCTTTTAATCTTTTAATCTTTATACATATATGGACACCAATTTCTCAGATGATTTTCAGGTAAACGGCAAATTCTCGATAAAAAAAACGTCAACAGCTTATAAGGGAAAACTTACCAAAGAAGAAGGAGCACAATTGTTAATTAAAGAAAAGGAAAAGCTCCGCGAATTACAGGAAAAATTATATGCAGACGGTAGCCAGTCTCTGCTTGTTATATTGCAGGCAATGGATGCTGCCGGGAAAGACAGTATGATAGAACATGTCTTCGGAGGAGTAAATCCACAAGGCTGTAACGTAACCAGTTTTAAAACGCCAAGTTCCCGGGAATATTCGCATGATTTTTTATGGAGACATTATCTGGCACTGCCTCAGAAAGGAATGATAGGTATTTTCAACCGTTCGCATTATGAAAGTGTCCTGGTATGTAAAGTACACCCTGAATATAATCTAAGTGAGAAAACCTGGTCTTCGGTAGAAGATTTTGATAACAAATTCTGGGAAAACCGGTATGAAAGCATTAGAAATTTTGAAAAGCATCTTTCGCAAAATGGAACAACCATTATTAAGATCTTTTTGAATGTGTCTAAAGATGAACAGAAAAAAAGGTTATTGGACAGAATTAATGAACAGGAAAAAAACTGGAAATTTTCTGCCGGAGATCTTCCGGAAAGAGCATTATTTGATCAGTATATGGAAGCTTATGAGACTGCCATCAATGAAACATCGAAGGATCACGCACCATGGTATGTACTTCCTGCCGATAATAAATGGTTTGCCAGGGTGGCCGCTATACAGATCATTATTGATACTCTTGAAAAAATGAATTTAAAATACCCGGAGCTTTCTGAAAAAGACAAACAGGGTCTTATAGACTCTAAAAACATTCTTGAAAATGAATAATGATTTAATATAATTAACTATTTAATGTAAATATTTTAAACATAAACACTCAGTAATGTGAATAATTTTCTATTCACATTATTTTTTTATATATTCACCATCTCAATTTTTCACCTATATCATTAAAACTTTAACTATGAAAAAACAGCTCTTGCTATCAGCCTTTATTCTCTTAGGCTTAGCTTCCTGCAGTAATGAACAAACTGCTCTCAACACTATGGAGAATATGAAAACTTCCGAGATGGAAGCTTTTGATAAAGCTTTTATACGCTTAGGGGAACCGCAAAATCAGCCTACACAAGAAGAAAGAAGGAATAACTCTGTAGAACTTAGTGACCGTAGAAAAGAAATTCTTATTCCGGCTTCCAAAGCATTAATTATCTCGACAGGGTTTTCAGAAACGGAAATAAACAAAAAAACCGGAGGCGATAAAGCAAAAATTATAGCCTGGGCTCTAGATATTAATTTTAAAAAGAAAGATGAAATATATAGAAAAATGAAATCTGACCATTAAGCTCAAACATTTTTTAATCATTTATTTATTATTTCTATTCCATTTAAAATTATTATCATGAAAAAAATAATGTCATTCACGTTGTTCCTTTTAGGAATACTCAGCTTTTCACAAACACAGGATAATGTACTTGTGATCTCCAACCATACTTCACTCACCATTGAAGGCAGATTAATCACCTGTAATCCTGTTAATTTTTACCCTGTTGTTAAACCTATATCTACCAATCCTTCCGGACTGTTTACTGTGCCCCCACATACTGAAATGAAGTTTGATTCTTTTGATACATCTGGTACAGCCATAATCCCCGTTTATCAATGGGCAGTTACTACATCTCTCGGTAATACAGCCATCTATAATTATAATGATCCCTATATTACAAGCATAATGCCTAATACAAGATGGGCATTCTATGACTTCAGAACGGTCGATAGCTCGGGAGTAGTTTGGGATGGCTTCCAAATGGGAGATCCCAATATCTACCCGGCACCTGTTAATACAATCCAATATGGACTACAAATGCCTAACGTTCATGCAGAATGGATTCAGTTTGCCGACTATGTAAGCTTACATGTATATGAAAACTAAAAAAAATAAGCGGAGAAAAATCTCCGCTTATTTTTTATACTATTTGAGTATCTTCAATACAAGAAAAATACGAGAAAATCTATAAGCCGGATTTTGTACTTCCGAAGAAGTGCCTGTTATTTATCTACGTCTTACATTGCTGCAAGACTTGAGCTGATTACCCCTCGGCTTTCAGGACGAGCCGCCCCTATTTCCATTACTGAAAAGAACCGATATACTTACCATTGCACCGCAAAGAGTTTACCTGGTTTCACTACAGCCGAACTGTACCTGCTTTCTGTTGCACTTGTCCTACCCTCACGGGTGACGGATGTTATCCGCTTTGCTGCTCTATGGTGTCCGGACTTTCCTACCTCCCATAAGATGGGAAATCAACAAGCCGATTTTCTCGCGGCTGCAAAGATACATAAATTTAAGGAAGACTGGAAAACCGAGCAGATAAATAAGTCGATTTGCCTTTTTAGCATTTGTCCAATATAATTCTTCATCAATTACCACATTATTATTATCTTCGTGCCATTATACATCTATGAATTCCAGGGAAAAAGAATTTGCGCAGCTTATTAAAGATAATCAGGGTCTGATTATTAAAGTATCTCGCTTATACACCAATTCTCTTGAAGATGAAGAAGATCTTTTCCAGGAAATCGTCTTACAGCTTTGGAGAAGTTATGATTCTTTTAAAGGAAATTCCAAAATTTCAACATGGATGTATCGTGTAGCGCTTAATACAGCCATTACTCTTTTCCGAAAAAAAAGCAAAAGCCTTCCTACCAATGAACTGGACATCAACCACAAAGATTTTGTGGAAGATGACGATGAAAAACAACAACAGATTTCGCTTTTGTATACTGTAATCAAGACTCTTCCTAATATAGAAAGAGCCATTGTCATGATGTATCTTGACGATCTGCCTTACAAGGATATTGCAGAAAACCTCGGGATTACCGAAGTCAACGCACGTGTGAAAATGAACAGATTAAAGAAAACCCTTAAAGAACAGATGGAAAAATATGCCTGAATTTGATTTAGATAGCTTTAAGAAGACATGGCAGGAACAGCCTGTACAGCCAAAATATGACAACACTGAGATCCTTCAGATGCTGAATAGAAAATCACGTAATTATGTAAAGTATATTTTCTGGATCAGTGTTGTAGAATTCCTTTTCTTTTCTGTTTTAGGGTTGTTTTATTTTTTCCAGGAGGAGGAATCAGACAGTTTCCGTAAAGTACTGGAAAGATTGGGTGCACAGGGAGCTCCTGAAGTAGAAGATAATTTCGGTCATGCTTATTTAGCAATAAAAGTTTTAAGCCTGCTCATCACGGCATACTTTGTATTGAAATTCTATCAAAACTACCGTAAAATAAAGATTGAAGAGAATCTTAAAGGGCTTATTACAAGAATTATCAAGTTCAAGAAAACAGTGAATGCCTTTATTCTCATTAGTATTGTTCTTTTGGTAGCCTTCACCTTTGTGTTAATTGCGTTCATATTTTATACTTTAAATTCCCAGAATATCCAGCCTTCCAATTCTAATCTCACAATCATTATTGTCGGAATTGTAGTCAGCACTCTTCTTGCTGTATCGATGATATGGTTTTATTACAAATTAGTATATGGAAGTATCATTAAAAAGCTTGACAAAAATCTGGACCAGCTGAAAAGGATAGATTCCGAGGAAAATTAATATAGACAGCCCATAGTTAAAGATATATTTGTTAAATTTATTTAACCAAATCTTATACTATGCCACTATCTTATGTCTACGGAGCTTCTGAAATTCCGTTATTAGGACAAACTATCGGAGGAAATCTTAAAAATACAGTTGAAAAACACCCCAACCAGGAAGCATTAGTCTGTGTTCATCAGAATTACAGAGCCACGTATCAGGAGTTTTATAATCAGACAACCGCTATTGCAAAAGCCTTATTATTTTTAGGAGCAAAATCCGGAGACCGGATCGGAATATGGTCTGCTAACCGGTATGAATGGGTCCTTTTACAGTATGCTACCGCCAGGATAGGAACTATTCTAGTCAACATTAATCCAGCCTACAGAACTCATGAGCTCACCTATGTTCTCAACCAGTCTGAGGTACGCTTTATTTTTTCTTCATTAAGTTTTAAGTCCAGTAATTATAAGGAAATGGTAGAGTATGCAAAAGAAGTATGCCCCAGCCTTGAACATGAAATTTTCTTTGACGAAAATTGGGATGATTTTGTGAATAACGGACAGAACATTTCAGATGAGGTCCTTCATAGTTTTGAGGAACATGTACAGTTTGATGATCCGGTTAATATTCAATATACCTCAGGTACTACGGGATTTCCGAAAGGCGTGACATTATCCCATCATAATATTTTAAATAATGGCTACTTTATTGGAATAAGGTTGAAATACACAGAAAAAGACAGAGTCTGTATTCCTGTTCCTTTCTATCACTGTTTTGGGATGGTTATCGGAAACATCTGCTGTACGACTCACGGAGCCTGTATGGTTATTCCCAACGACAGTTTTGATCCTGATATGACATTAAAGACAGTTTCTGATGAAAAATGTACCTCATTATATGGTGTCCCTACTATGTTTATTGCGGAACTGGCTGTCAAAGATTTCGATACTTATGATTTTTCAAGTTTAAGAACCGGTGTTATGGCAGGATCGGTCTGTCCGCCGGAAATCATGAAAAAAGTGGAAAACCTTATGAATATCAAAGAAATGAGCATCTGCTACGGAATGACGGAAACATCCCCTGTTTCTACTCAGACGCTGATAGGAACTTCTTTGGAAAAGCAGGTCAGCACGGTAGGAACCGTTCAGGATCATTTGGAAATAAAGATCATTGACGAGAATGGAAGAATACTAAAACGGGGAGAGCATGGCGAACTATGTACCAGAGGGTATTCGGTCATGTTGAAATACTGGAATGATTCTGAAAATACCCAAAAAGTGCTGGATAATGCCCGATGGATGCACACCGGTGATATGGCGGTCATGGATAAGGACGGATATATTACAATTTCAGGAAGAATTAAAGATCTTATTATCAGAGGTGGAGAAAATATTTCCCCAAAGGAAATTGAGGATTTCCTATATACATACACCCATATTCTTGATGTTCAAATCATTGGCGTACCCAGTGAAAAATTTGGAGAAGAAGTAATGGCCTGGGTAAAGGTGAGAAAAGGTTTCACAATCACGGAAGAAGAACTATTAGACTATTGTAAAGGAAAAATTGCTCATTATAAAGTCCCAAAGTACTGGAAATTTGTAGATGAATTTCCAATGACCATTTCCGGAAAGGTAAGAAAAGTGGAAATGAGAGAGATTTCTATAAAGGAATTAGGTATGGAAAATTCAAGAAATTTATAAAAAATCCGGAATCGCCCACTGTAAAGGAAAAAAAGGAAAAAAATGCTTTCCTTTTTTTTATGAAAAATTTTATAAAAAAGCGGAATGAGTTCACCATTTAATCGGTGAACTTTATTTTTTTCGAAAAAATTTAGCCTTCTCGAATTAAAATACAAAAAAATTAGAATTATGTAAAGCACTACTGAGTGAAAAGCTCTTGAATAAAGGATTAGAGCCAATACAAAGTTATTGAATATTCAATGCTTATTTTTGATATTTAATGTGAATAAGTTATCTATTTTAAGGAAAATACATACATATGATAAATAAAATTTGTTTTTTTCTCCTTTACAAGTGAGTAATGTAGAATAAAATCCTATATTTAGACCAGACAAAAAAACTAATAATGAAGATCGGACTGGCAATTTGTGCTCTACTACTTACTATACATATGTATGCACAAAAAATTTCAGGAACTGTCAAAAATGAAAACAAAGAAGTTATTTCTTACTGCTCAATAAGTTTTGGGAATGAAAACATAAGTACTATTACCGATATCAATGGTAAGTATTCTCTGGAAATTCCTCAAAATACCGATAAAAGTGACGAGATCATTTTTGAATCCAACGGCTATGAAACTAAAAAACTGAGCGTCAACGAAATAACTGAAAACCCAAACATTATTTTAAACAAAAGAGTATATGCTATTCAGGAAATTAATATAAACGGAAGAAAAACCAAAAGAGAAATCATAGGTGCAGAAAAAAGACCTATGTTTACCTTCTCTAAAATGTTTGATAAAAACATTCCCACCGTTGAACAGGGGCAGATATTTGATATCTATAACTGGACAAAGCTAAACGCCTATAATTTTTATATTATTCCAAGCTCCAAGTTCAAAGAAATTACCTTAAAATTAAATATATATACTGTTAAGGATGGTTTACCAGAACAAACTCTCCTTACTGAAAATATAATATATAAGACCAGTACAACGGGCTGGCAGAATATCGATCTGCAAAATTACAAACTGATCTATACAGGCTCAAGCAAGCTGGCTATTACCCTGCAGCTTGTAGATTATATACAGGAAGATGCTATTGATTTTGTCTTTGGAATCTCTGCTAAAAAGACCTTATCCAATGACTTGCTCTATCGTTATCAGAGCCAGGGAAAATGGGAGGCCAGGAAAGGAAGTTTTATCTCAAACATCGATATTAATTATAATAAAGATAAACCCGGAAAGGTAAGTACAATGAAGAATCAGGATGAAGCTGTTTCTAAAAGTATAGAATAAACCACTTCTAATTTTATAACGATAATTGCTTTACGCAACACATTATGTTCTTTATAGAGCAGTATACCGTTATATTTTAAAACCAAAGGACTGGTTTTTCATTTAAATACTGATAAACAAGGTATTATATAATAAATACATATAAAAAAGCGGAAACCGAAAAGCTAACGAGTAGGTAAATTATTTAAATTTTTTTAACCATGAGCAAAAAGCTTACAAAAAAGTTAACTCTTAAAAAAGAGAAGTTATCTCAATTAAACTCTGACGAAATGAAATCAGTAAAAGCTGGAAAAGAGGCATTTTTATCTATTTTTGATTGTACACACTGGACATGTACAGCTGGAAGCAGCAGATCTTCTGAACTGTGTGTTTGTACTGAAGTATAATATTTCACAAAAAGTATTAAAGCTACTCCTTTGCGGGAGTAGCTACTTTTTAATAACTAGTTATGGCAAATAAATTAAAAATAGGGCTTTTGGAATTTGGTATAAGAGAAAATTCTCTTAACAATTCTAAAAAATCGTTGTACGATATCATTGACTATGCAACCCGAGCAGACGAGCTTGGTTTTTCGAGGTTTTGGGTTACTGAAAATTATTTTTCAAAAGCACATGACATGGCCTGGTCTACTCCTGAAATGCTTCTACCCATACTATTGGGATTAACAGATAAAATAAAGATAGGAATTGCTGGGGTTATTATGCCATTACAAAGTCCATTCAGAGTAGCTCATAATTATAAACTATTATCCAGCCTATATCCCAAGAGGCTAGATCTTGGTTTTGTAAAAGGGCTAGTGGGAGAATATGATCTTCAATACTTTAACGTAGATGTTGATAAAGACAGCTATTTTTCATCATTTCTTCCGAAGCTTGAATCTACCCTACGCTTTCTGAGGGAAGAAAATGAACTGTTGAAAGAAAATTTAATTATCCCGCCTTACAAAGGAAACATTCCTGACGTATGGTATATGGGATCTTCACATTCAGGGTTGAAAGTAGCTTTGCAGCACGACCTCAATTTTGCAAGATCTATATTTCATGGAGAGTCCAACAAAGATTACCTCAAGGAAGAGCTACAAAACTTCAGAACAGAATACAAAGCAAAACACGGAAAAGATCCGTCTATGGTATTGACATTTTCCGGATGCTGTCATAAAACCAAACAAAAAGCACTAAAAGTAGCAAAAAGCAGTACTAATGGTTCTATAGACAATATAAGTCTTATTGGAGACGGAAGTTTTTTCCAGGAAAAATTACTGGAATTTAAAGAACTCTACGGATACAATGAGTTTATGTTTAATAATGTTTCCAGAACACACAAAGACTCTCTAACAGCTATTGAAATATTAAGCCAATATGTATAAAGATAAAATTGATTTTTTTTTAAGCGAGATTTCAAAAAAATGTATTGCAGATAAAGGTGACAATATCACATTCAGCTTGGGGAGTAATTATTACTCATTATTCTACAATAATGATATTGAGATTGAAAAAATTGAAAGTCTGATAGACCTGGCTTCTGAAGACACTTATTATTCTTTTGCCAGCGGAAGTTTAGCCGTGATTTATTTCATGAGGCTTCTCCATACTTCCAATATTATTACAGATGAGGATATTGATGCAATAGAAGAAGATTCTATAGAATTCTTTTTAGAGTTGATCTCTATTTATGCAGACAAAAAAGAATATGACCTGTTTACAGGTTTGATTGGATTGGGTCTTTACTTTCTGGAAATCCAGAAACTTGATACAGTCGCAAAAATAGTGTCATATATTGACCACTTAAAATATGAACAAAACAAATCCATTTTCTGGGTTGATCATAATATAACAAAAGAAGAAAACATCTGTGATCTGGGTCTTGCCCATGGTCTTCCTTCAATCATATCCTTTTTAGCAGAATGTTATCATAAAGGCTGTGAAAAAGAAACCTGTAAAAAACTGATCCAGGGAGCGGTACATTTTCTTTCTGAACTGTATGAGGAAAATAAAGATTCTCAGTATATATTTCCTTCAAAAATCAATGTTGTTACCCGCAAAAAGCAACCCGCAAACAGGTTGGCATGGTGCTATGGTGACTTAGGTATTGCAATAGGGATATGGAAAGCCTATACTGTTTTGCAGGATGAAGACCTGAAAACAATGAGTCTTTCTATCATTTTGAATTCATCAAAAATCAGATTGGATAACGCCGGGGTTTTTTACAGTAACAAAAATGATTGTATAGACACTGGGATCTGTCATGGATCATCCGGAATTTCACATATTTTCAATAAATTTTACAGAGTATTTAAGCGGGAAGAGCTCAAAGAAGCACATGATTATTGGATGGCTATTACCCTTCAGCAACTGGATAAAGGAACCAAGTTTCCTTATGATCTGAAAAATGATGAATGGGTAGAACATACCGGATTACTGGAAGGAATTTCAGGAGTGGGAATGGTATTACTGGATTATCAGTATCCTGAGAAAGCTAAAGATTGGGATAAAATTTATTTAATGAACATAGAATGAAATACAACGACATAGAAAAGCTGAACTTTTACCTGTTGAGGACTCCTCTTTTTCCACAAAAAAGTATTGATACATGGGAAAAAGACATCAATAGTGAAAACTTTCGTAAGGCCATTTATTTATCTTCACCGGATCTCTATGAGCAGCTTATCAATTGGGATGAAAAAAAACTTTCGAAAGAAAAAGCAGATAAAATAAAAAAGTCTTTGCTTAAATACTGGCTTAGAATACATTTCAGAACCATCCCCTTTGGAACCAATGCAGGAGTAAGCATGGGACAATGGGACAGTAATACCCTGATCACACTGGATAAAGGGCAGGATAAGATTTATGCACGACTGGATATGCAGCTGGTACATGATATCATTACAGAACTGGAGCAAAAAATGTTTGTCAGACAAATCTGTAAGTTATATACCAACAATACCATATACAGTACCAAAAATAAATACCGTTATATTGAGTCTTCTGCAAATAACGGAGGATTGAAATATGAAATTATTTCTACAGAAAAAAACAAATATCTGAATTCTATTATAAAAGCCTGTACCAACGGGCTGGAGCTATCCTCCATAATAGAGGTATTGGTTAAGCAGGGTATTTCTTATGAAGACAGCTTTGACTATGTCAATGAGCTTATCGACTCAAAAATACTTGTCAGTGAACTTTCTCCAAAGGTTACTGACAAAAACTTCCAGGATTTTATCTATCAGTTTTTAAAAGGACTGAAAATTCCTGCTACCCAAGAAAATAATGATGATGCAGCTTTCATTCGCCACATCATCAGCATATTTGAAATTGTTCAAAAAATAAATATAACCAATGACATTGATGATGCTGTTGAGAAAATTACTCAAATCTTAACTGAAGCAGGGATTAAAAGCTATAAAAAAAATATTATCCAGACAGACCTGCTCAAAGGTAAAGTATCCAACACACTGAACAATACTATTTTTAAAGATTTCAAAAAGGTGCTTTCAACAGTCTTTAATATCGGTACATCAGATAAAATTGATGCACTGGAGAGTTTTAAAAATGTATTTCTTGAAAGATATGATCAACAGGAAATACCTTTATTGTTAGCGCTTGATCCCCTATCAGGAATCAATTATCCTGTACATTCGGATAATGATGCTTCGGATCTGATTGGAGGAATCCAGTTCAAGTCTGAAAATAATTCTAATATTATTCAGGGATCTGTAAAATGGAATCAATTTTTGGGTGAAAAATTAATTAGTGCCGTTAAGAACAACGAAGATAAAATTATAATCACTCAAGATGAGGTTGCTCCGTTTTCAGACGAAAATAAAAATATACCTTTTTCAATGTCTTCTCTGGTACAGGTATATAAGGACGAGGAGGGACAACCTGTCATTTTTCATAAATTCAGTGACGGACCTTCGTCCTCTACTTACCTGGGACGTTTTTGTCATTTGGACAACGAACTGGAAGAATCAGTAAAACAAGCTTTATTAGAGGAAGAAAATTTCTTTGAAAATCAGATCATTGCTGAGATTGTGCATAATCCGCAACCAAGGGTAGGTAATATCCTTCTCAGACCGCATCTGAGAAAATATGAAATTCCCATTCTTAGCCCCCATCATTCAGACAGTGAACCGATCTACCTGAATGACCTTATGATTTCCATCAAGAACAACAGGGTTGTCCTTCGTTCCAAAAAATACAATAATGAGGTTATTCCTAGTCTTTCATCTGCCCATAATTATAATCTGCATAAAGTACCGATGTATCATTTCTTATGTGATCTTCAGTATCAGAATATCACCCCGTCTTATAACTGGAACTGGGGAATGTTTACCAATTATGATTATTTACCAAGGATAATGGTCAACAACGTCATCCTGTCAAGAACATCATGGCGACTTTCATCCGAGAAAATATTCAATGGAAAGCAGGCTTCAGTAGCTATTCTCAGGGATTATCTAAGAGAAAAGAATATTCCTGAAATCTTTACTTTCTCGGAGAGGGATATGGAACTCCCTGTATTTATGAACAATGACCTTTCTCTGGAAATCTTACTGGATCATCTTGTGAAGGAAAAGACAATAAGAGTGTTTGAAAACCTTGCGAATCAATATGAAAGTATAGCCAAAGATACGGAAGGAAATATCCATAGCAATGAGATTGTTATTCCATGGCATAACCTAAGCAGTACAAAAAACAAAGAACTTTCCGTCTTTCCTGTTAAAAATACCATTACCAGAAATTTTATTCCGGGAAGCGAATGGCTCTTCTATAAAATCTATAGCAGTACCAAAGTTTCGGATCAGATCATCAAAGATTCTATTTATAAATTTGCCAGTGGACTCATTAAAAAAGGGATTATCAAAAAATGGTTTTTCATCCGTTACAGCGATCCGGATCATCATATCAGAATAAGGTTTCTGACAACATCATCTGATCATAATATATCCAATCAGATCTATCAATTGCTCGATAAGTATTTGACACAGGAGATGATTATCCATAAAATTGTTCTGGATACCTATAATAGAGAGATTGAGCGATATGGAGAATCTACCATAGACTACATGGAAAGTATATTTCATTTTGACAGTGAATGCGTTTGCCAGCTATTGAAAGAGGCTGAATTGACGGAAACTGCAATTTGGAAAGCAGCTATTGTTGGAGTAAACAGGATTTTGGATGATTTTGGCTATGAGCAAACCGAAAGAAGAGATATTATGAATCACCTGGCCAATGGGTATGGTATGAGGCTGGATGAAAACTCTAAGGCAGCTTTAAAAGATAAATATAGAAACCATAGAAGTGAAATATTGGGTCTCTTAACAGGTGTTGATGATTTTTGTACGATATTGAATGGCAGAACCAAAAAAACAAAAAAATATATAGCTGAAGTTAAAGAGCTCCAATCTAAGCAAATGGTTAAATCATTAGTGATAAGTTATATTCATATGTTTATTAACCGAATGTTTGCCTCGAAACCGAATCTCTATGAGTCCATTCTTTATTATTTCTTGCACAAAAGTTATGACTCATTACTCAATATTAAAAAACTGACGTAGGATGACCAAAATCGCATTAATAAATTGTTATTTCGGAAAAAGCTGGCCATCTTATTTCAGCCATTTTTTGTTCAGTTGCAAATATAATCCGGATGTTGATTTTATATTGTTTACTAATTTAGAAGCTCCTTTTCATATCCCCAATGTACACTTTGTGCACATTAAGGACCTTACTGAATTCAGTGCATTAGCCAGTGAAAAGCTCAATCTGAATATCAACATTCTGGATGGCTACAAATTATGTGATTTTAAACCTACCTATGGGCTGATCTTTCAGGAATATCTGAAAAATTATGATTTCTGGGGATATTGTGATATCGATATTGTTTTCGGTAATATCAGGTATTTTATGACTGAAAAAATATTGCAGAAATACGATGTCATTTCTCCTCATAAGAATTATCCTGCAGGCTTTTTCACCTTATTGAAAAATAATGAGCAATGCATCAATCTCTTCAAACAGAGTAAAGATTATGCCCGTATTTTAGAGAACAGCCGTCATTTCTGTTTTGATGAATGTAATTTTGAATTCAACAGGGTTCATACTACAGATATTACCCAGATCAATACAGAGATTGAAAGCTTCACCTTGGTGTTAAGAAGGCTGGAACTTCAAAAGGAAATTAAGTATTATCATAAACCCATTGTACAGGAATTTACCTATACAGATGTCGTTCACCATTGGGTAGAGGGTAATATTTTCAATAGTATTACTGAAAAGCAGTACCTACTGATTCATCTTATCAATGTAAAGGACAATCAATTTTTCTTTATAGATCCATTTGAAAACAAAGCTAAATTTTCGATTTCGCCAAAGGGCATCCACTACAAATTCAGCCAGTATTCTCATACCTTAAAAAAAATAAAAAGCAGGATCAATGAAAATATCAGACAAACCAATTACAGGTTTCTGCTGCTAAAATCAAAATTGCTTTCTTATACCCAAAAAGAACATGTAAATTTTCTGGAAGAGCAATCATACAAAATCGGAAAAACACATATTACCTTTTATCCGCAGGATAAAAACAAGCTGGTCATTATCAATGAAGCAGACTATACACTGCACTACAATCAGTTTTCCCTTTATAAAATTAAGGACAATAAATGGATAGGAATCAGTAAAAAGGCAATCAGTACAATCGATTTTCATTATAAAAATGAAGAAGATATTCCTTATAAAATAAGTATAAATAATATCCAGAAACGGATCAACGAAAACGCATATTATATCTATTAAATATATTTCTGCATCTATGACTGAAAAAAATGGACATGTGACCTCCTTTAATTTTCTACTGAAAAAATTTATACAACAAAATATAAAGGCCGGTAAAATAAAAAATTACGACATCCCTGTGGAAGATTATAATTTTTTGAGTTTCCACACGATCTTAAAAGATGATTTTGATATTGAAACGATGGTGGTAAGACTGGAGCTTGAAGATCTTGAAGACCTACCCTTCCCTGCCATTGCATTTTTGAAGATCAATAACGGTACTTTTGCATTAATTAATGATTATAAAGAAGGGAAAGTGTATTGGGAAAATAAAGAATTTGGAAAACAGATCAATACCCTCAGTCTTTTTAAAAGAATAAGTGATACTGTATTTCTGATCTCTTAATATATACAAATAAAAAAGGTGAACATTAGCGTTCACCTTTTTATATATTGAAAGTACAGTATTGACAACTATAACTCTTTTCTTAATCTTGCTACAGGAATATTCAGCTGCTCACGGTATTTTGCAATTGTTCTTCTGGCAATATTGTAGCCCTGTTCTTTTAAGATCACTACCAAAGCATCATCGGTAAGCGGTTTTCTCTTATTCTCCTTACTGATCACTTCCTGAAGGTGGGTTTTAATCTCTTTTGTAGAAACTTCTTCCCCATCATCATTAGTTAAACTGTCCGAGAACAGATCTTTAAGATATACAATCCCGTTTGGTGTATCAGCATATTTACTTTTTACTACTCTTGAAATGGTAGAAATATCAAATCCTGTAATATCTGCTATATCTTTTAGAATCATCGGTTTCAGCGACTTTTCATCCCCTGTGATAAAGTAATCCTTCTGGAACTTTACAATGGCCGTAATGGTCTGTAAAAGGGTATTCTGGCGCTGATTAATGGCATCAATATACCATTTGGCAGCATCAAGCTTTTGTTTGATAAATAAGGCAGCCTGTTTATGCTCAGATGAATTTTTATCATGAGAGTAGGTGGTAAGAATATCCTTATACTCTTCTGAAACTCTTAAAGTAGGTGCATTTTTGCTGTTAAGCATAGGAATTACCAATCCATCCTTCACCTGGATCACAAAGTCAGGGATAATTTCCTGGTTGATTGTAATAGTCTGGGTATCAAAGTTCCCTCCCACTTTAGGTGATAATTTTGAGATTTCTTCCAAAGCATCTTTCAGATCTTCTTCCTCAATATCATATTTCTGAATAATCTTATTATAGTGCTTATTCGTCAGCGCATCAAACTGATGTCTCAGAATGCTTGCAGCCAAAGAAACCGCTTTATCCGAGCTTACTTTCTTTTCAATCTGAAGTAATAAACATTCCTGAAGTCCTCTTGCCCCTACTCCTGATGGATCCAGTTTCTGAACATAATTCTCCAGGATATCTTCCACTTTTTCTTTAGTAGTATAGATTCCCTGTGAGAAAGCCAGATCATCAACGATAGACTTGATTTCCCTTCTTAAATATCCATCCGTATCCAGATTTCCAATAAGGTATTCCGCGACTCTTAAATCTTCATTATTGATATTTACCAAATGAATTTGTTCCATCAGGTAATCATACAATGACTGCCCCTCTGTTAAAAGACTTTCATTATCAAATTCTTCATCGTCAGGAGAATAGTTGCTGGATGCCGTTTTATAGTTGGGTTCGTCGTCATAAATATATTCATTGACGTCAAAATCTGTTTCAATGCTATCGGTACCCTCATCCTGATAAGTTTCTTCCAAAGAAGCATAATCATCTTCCTTAGATTCTTCCTTTGCAATTTCTAATGCAGGGTTTTCTTCTAGCTCTCTCTCCAACTCCTCTTCAAATTCAAGAGTATGAAGCTGAATAAGCTTCATCAACTGGATCTGCTGGGGAGCCAGCTTCTGTCCTAATTTGAGTTGTAAGTGTTGTTTAAGCATAGTAATATTGGCGTTTTAACATAACATATTCTACGAATTTAATAAATTTATTTGATAATAAACACATTTAGCATGATTTTTGCAGTATAGTTCTCATCATAATAAACTACTAAAAAATAAAAAAAGCCTTAAATTTCATTAAGGCTTTTTTTTATTATTCTAGAATTCAGCACTTTTCGGCGTCCTTGGGAAAGGAATTACATCTCTGATATTCGTCATCCCTGTTACAAAAAGAACTAATCTTTCTAATCCTAAACCAAATCCTGCATGAGGAACAGAACCAAATTTACGGGTATCCAGATACCACCAAAGTTCGTGCTCATCTACATGCATATCAGTCATTTTCTGTTTTAGTACATCTAATCTTGCTTCTCTTTCGGAACCACCGATGATTTCACCGATTCCAGGGAAAAGAACATCCATTGCTGCCACAGTTTTGTTGTCATCATTCAGTTTCATATAGAAAGCTTTGATCTCTTTCGGATAATCAAATAATACAACCGGGCTCTCAAAATGTTTTTCAACAAGATATCTTTCATGCTCAGACTGAAGATCTGTTCCCCATTTCTCAACAGGGTAAGCAAATTTACCTTTCTTATTTTCTTTAGAGTTTAGTAAAATTTCAATAGCTTCTGTATAGCTTACACGCTTGAAACGTTTAGCAATCACATTCTGAAGTTTTTCAATAAGACCTTCTTTTGCTCTTTCCTTCTCAGGTTTTGTTTTCTGATCTTCTTCAAAACGCTTATCCAGGAATTCAAGATCGTCTTTACAGTTATCCAATACATACTGGATCACATACTTTAAGAAATCTTCAGCAAGGTCAATATTGTCTTCCAGGTTATTAAAAGCAACTTCCGGCTCAATCATCCAGAATTCAGCAAGGTGTCTTGTTGTGTTTGAATTTTCAGCACGGAAAGTAGGTCCAAATGTATAAATTCTTCCTAATCCCATAGCTGCAGTTTCCCCTTCAAGCTGTCCTGAAACTGTAAGATTTGTTTTTTTACCAAAGAAATCCTGTGAGAAATCAATTTCACCTTCTTCTGTTCTTGGCATATTTTCAAGATCAAAGTTGGTAACTCCAAACATTTCTCCGGCTCCTTCTGCATCTGCACCGGTAATTACTGGTGTGTTGATATAGAAGAACTGATTCTGGTTAAAAAACGAGTGAACCGCAAAACTCACGGCATGACGTACTCTGAAAACAGCTCCAAATAAATTGGTTCTGAATCTTAGGTGGGCCTGCTCACGAAGTTTTTCCAAACTATGTTTTTTAGGTTGAAGAATCGTACTTTGAAGCTCTTCAGTAAAGTTATCTCCTAAAACGATGATCTTTTTAGCAATAATCTCAACGCTTTGACCAGCACCCTGGCTTTCTACCACTTCTCCTACCACTTTAAGGGAAGAAGCAGTACTGATATTCTTGATAACCTCTTCATCAAAATTTTCGAAATCAACAACTATCTGCAAATTATTAATAGTAGATCCATCATTAAGTGCAATAAAGCGATTAGCACGGAATGTTCTTACCCATCCGTAAACTGTAATGTCATGATGTAATACTTTCTTGTAATCCTTCAGGATTTCTTTGATCGTCTGCTTTTTCATTTGTTGATGATAAATTTTTGTATAAAAATTAATGTTTGCAAAGTTACAAAAAAACAGCGCAACTTAATGGTTACGCTGTCTTTAAAAATCATTTATCAGGTAATTAAACTTTCTGTTCAGTAAAATTATCTTTTTTCACTCTTCTGCATTCGTTTCTAAAGTATAATTTTAAGATTCTGAACTTGATAAAATTTGTCCTGACTTGAACCTGGTACACTCACATCATATCACTTTTAAGAGGAATAAGTTGACTTATTCTTGGTTTTTTCATAAGAACAGGCTTCTTATGTATGGAAAATAGTTATTAGTTTTTAGTTTTTAAATGATAATTCTGATTTCTCAAGTTCATCATTAGCTCTGTCTTATTCAGTTAGAATTCATTCCCTGACATCGCTAATGGTTTCAAACAAATTTTGTTTACTTACAACATAATAAATTACTTTTGGTGATCACTACTCTAACTTTTTAATTAATTCATTAACTCACGTAGGATTTTAATATTTACATTCTTGTACTGTACACATACAAAAATATAAATGCTGTGTTTTTACCTTGAAGCAAAGATGCAGTAAAGCGATGTGATAATACAAGTGAATACTCTATAGATTCATAAATTTATATATCTAAATTCATGAATTAAAAAACAACAAACAATTAAAAACCAATACATTAATATTATTTCATATGGATTATGTCATTTTATTTTCACTTCATGAAAAATAGCATTTCTATTCTTTTTTTAACAGATCAACGCATCATTTATCGATTTTATTCGTTTCATTTTTCCATAATATTCTATCATGTGGGATATTTTATGTTCAAAATTCCCCAGCATTAATAACCTCTTATCATAGAATGATTTTTTTTAATTATTTCAATACTCAATTAAAGAAAATTGTTTTTCTTCTCTTTTTTCCCTTTCTGATCATCCAGGCATGGTAACAGCTGGGGACATCATACCTCCATTGGGGAAGAATAAGAATAATCAGGATAACATCTATATGGGAAATCAATCCTAAAGTAACAGAGAGATAAAAAGGCCAGCCCGTTTCCTGAAATCCGATGAGATAGGTAAAGGCCAGTAAGAGGCTCAGCCCCCAGATTTTTGCCAAAAAAGCATGAGTACAGGTTTCTTTTCCAAATTTCCAGATACTGATGATATAGCATGAGGCTTCCATTATAAAAATGAACAGGATACTTTTCCATTCTCCTTTTATCAGTTCCGGATTAAGCTGATAGGAAATCCATCCCAGTGAAAGCCAAAAAATAAGATCCGTCTGGCTGTCTAAGCGCCTTAGTTTTTCAGAAGAAACTCCTGTTTTACGGGCAATAATCCCATCAAAAACATCAGTAAATATCCCGAAATACATTAATCCTACAATATATCCGCGGGCCCCCTCTCCAATGCAGTAACCCAAATACAGAATAATCAGAGCTGCTGCAAAACGGGAAGCAATGAGTATATATGGTATATTTTTCATAAGTCTTATTATTTAAAAATTAATGATTGGTAAGCTTCTTTTAGCATTCTTATTCCATATTCCAATCTGAAGTCCTTTCATTTTCTTAGATGAATTGACCACGCCCACCTGTACACCCCTCATTTCTTCGGCCTTATTGATGAGCCCAAGCTGTAAGCCCTTCATCTTTTCAGACCCATTAAATACGGAGATGCTTACGCCTCTCATATCATCCACACCATTCATCAACCCGGAGATGACGATACCATTTCCTTTATCAATAGAAGTGGAAAGCCCGGAAACCAAAAAGCCATTCACTTTTCTTCCATAATTATAAACAGAAACGGAAAGTCCATTTTGATCCACATTTCTTCCATATCCGGCACCGGAAAGTGTAATTCCGTTTACCGTAAGAAAAGTATGTTCATTTTTTTCTTTAGCGGGATCAAAAAACATCCAGATGAGAAGCCCCACGGGATTAACATCCAGATTAAGCCCGTTAATGGACTGGGTACGTTGTGTATTACGATCAGCAAGACTGCCTCCCAATCCCACTGCCAGCCCATTAACTTCTTGTACATGTTCACTCAGTGGAGTCAATGATACCCATCTTGTTTTTATTTCAGGAGCATCCTGGCTGTATAGTATTCCTGACAATAAAAAAATGCCTGTTATTAAAAATAATTTTTTCATGATCTGTTATTTTTATGGTGATTATTGCTTAGAGCCTTTAAAGTTCCAATTGATCAAAGGAAGTTTTCTCTTCCCGTTCTCATTCCATGCCCCGATCTGGATACCTCTGAAATCATTACATTTATTATACAGACCAATCTGGACTCCTCTGCATTTCTGTCCCACATTGGCTAAGGATGCTACAGAAATCCCTTTTATCTCATCATGTATATTAAAAAGTGGTGAAACAGAAACTCCGTTCGTCACGGTATACACTCCAATATTGCTTGAGATATTTACCTCCAGTCCATTGGTTACAGTAGGTTCCATATTGATAAGTGAAAGCTGTACACCGTTAATTTTGTTCATACGCTCCCTGGGCATGATCTCATAACTGTTGAAGCTCCAGTGATCGGCCCCTGGTAGGTTAAATAGTAAAAGTGGCGGAATAAAAATACCTACAAGATTAAATCCCATTCCTAAGCCATTTACTTTTTTAGGCGTAAACCCCTCTTCTTCGTCAAAATATTTAAATAAAATTCCGTTCACATTGCTGGTATTCTTCGAAGGTGAAGCGGCAATAATTTTAGGCTTCAAAGAATCTGCTTTTATGGTATCTGATGCATACACCAGACTATTCACAAAAAAAACTGTTATTAATAAGATTCGTGTTTTCATAACTCATTATTTTAAAAATTACATTTCAAAATTATCATCAGAACACCATCTCCTGAATGTGAAAAAGAATTAAAAAAAAGGTTACATTTGTGAAAATCACAAAACCATGCATCAGGAAGCTTTATTAAAGGAAATCCGAAGAAAGATTGGTGGCAAATCATTAAACGATGAAATTGCCAATATTCTAAACATCAGCTACGATGCAGCACACCGGCGAACTTCTATGAAGGCCAAATTCAGCTTTGAGGAAGCCCTGGAACTTGCTAAATACTATCAGATTTCCCTGGATCAGTTTCTGGGAACAGAAAACCAACTGGTTGTAAGACGCACCCAACCCGTAAAAACAACTGAAGATCTGTTAAACTATTTTGAAAGCTCTCTGAAGATCTTGCATGTATTTCAGGATATTACAAACTCCCAGGTATTTTACTCCGCGAAAGATATTCCGTTTTTCTATACCATTTCAGATTCAATACTGTCGCGCTTCAAGTTTTATGTCTGGATGAATTTATTGAATCAGGATAAATTTTTAAGTCCTTTCGATACGTTTAATTTAGAATATCATTCTGTAAAAAATGAACTGCTCATTGATCTTTATGAAAAACAAAATGTCACTGAAATATGGAATGACACAACTATTTTAAGTGCTTTACGGCAGATTTCCTTCTATTTTGAAATCGGATTATTAAAAAAGAATGACACGGATCTTATATTGGATGATCTAAAAAGTTTAATAAAAAATCTAGAACATAAAACACTTGAAAAACCTAATTTCCAAATATTTGTAAACGATTTGGTTATTTTAAACAATAGCATTTTATTTAAAAATGAACAGCAGTCTTCTTTTTTTATCCCGTTCAGTATGTTCGGGTACATGATGACTACGGATGAAATGACATGCCAGGATTCTCTGAGTTATTTTGAACATCAGATTAAAAATTCAAAATCACTGAATGCTTCGGGAAACCGTGACCGGGCCTTATTTTTCAATACAATGTATGAACAGATTGAAAGTTTAAAACAAAAATTATAAAATGAATACCCTTTATAATGGAGAATTCTTTGGGCAGACCAATGAAACCCTGAATTTTGACGGACTCACAATTACAGATACAGAATATACACATCCTTATGTAGATTGGCATTATCATGAAAATGCTTATTTCACGTTTCTTATTCAGGGAAATATGAAAGAAGGAAACAAAAAAGAAATCTACGACTGCTCTGCCGGAACTTTACTGTATCATCATTGGGAAGATGCTCATTACAATATAAAACCGGATATTTTTACAAGAGGTTTTCATATCGAAATTTCAGAAAGCTGGTTTGAAAAATTTCAGATTTCACACAATAGAATTGAGGGTAGCCTTAACATCAAAAATCCCTCTTTACAGCTCTCAATTCATCAGATTTTCAAGGAAACGAAAATGAATGATCTTTCTTTTGAACTCTCGGTTCATCAACATCTGCTTGCTATTTTCAGTCAGCTGTCCGGAAAAAATGAAAATACAGATAAAAAGCCAGGTTGGGTACATAAGATTGAAGAGATGCTTCGTGAAAATTTCATTGAGAAGCAGAGCCTCACAGAACTCTCGAAGATTTTGGATATTCATCCGGTTCATTTGAGCAGAGATTTTCAGAAACATTTTAACTGCAGCTTAGGGGAATACATTAGAAAACTGAAGGTCAATAAATCCATAACGCTTCTTCACACTTCTCAATCTTTATCCGAAACAGCACTGGAATGTGGTTTCGCAGATCAGAGCCATTTTATCAGGTCATTCAAAGAAAATACAGGAATTACCCCTTTACATTACAGAAATCTCTTAAAGAAATAGCAATGTTAATTTCATTCTATTTTTTCATAACATTACACCCTATTTTTGTTTAAATAAAATACTGAAATGAAATCTATCCTTGTATATACCTTATTTTTTATGTCTGGCCTTTATTTCGGACAAATTAACAACATTATTGATCCTGAACCAGCCATAAATACTATCCATAAAAAGTATACCGGCAACATTATTTTTCTATCAAAAGCAATTTCTCTGGACAGCCTGAAAGAAGCTGATTTTATTACCCAAGAAGTATTTCAGGAAGATAAAGATTTAAATCTCCGTATTTTTTTAAACAATTCTTTAGTGAATTACCTGCATCAGCTTGAACCTTCTTTAGCTGTAGATGAACTGCTGAAAAAAGGAAATTATCAATTTAATTTTTACATTGACGGAACATTAATCTATACAGAAAATCTGAATCCCGGAGCAGGAACGGCCGAAGATAAAAAGAAGAAAACCACTTTTAGAATTCCTCTCATCAGTTCAAAAAATGAAGATTCCTGGGGAAGGTATTTATGGATGAGATTTTATCTTGTCAATGGGGGAATTGATCAGCTCAATGAAGGAAATCACCTTTTAAAAGTTGAAATAAAACCCTATTTGAAGGCTACTACTTTAAAGGTAGGAAATACGATTGCTTCAGGTGAAATTCACTTAACCATTCCCAAAAAAAATATTTCAGAACAGCAGATTGCTATTCAAACTATAAACCCAAACAGCGGATGGAAAGTCTCTGATGAAAAATTGGACAAAGAAAAAATAAGGCTTTTAAATAAAAAAATTGCAGAAAACAGATTCAGGAATATCACAGGAATTGTGGTCATCAAAAATGAAAAACTTCTGGTGGAAGAATACTTCAGTAATTCCGCCAGAGATTCACTGCAGGATACACGTTCGGTTGGTAAGTCGTTTGCCTCAGCCTTAACAGGAATTGCGATTAAAGAAGGCTATCTTAAAAGTGAAAACCAAATGCTGAAGGACTTCTATGATCTTAAGCAATTCAAAAATTACTCATCTCATAAAGACAGCATGACTATAAAAAGCTTATTGACCATGAGCTCAGGTTTTGACGGCAATGATGCAGATGAGGAATCACCTGGAAATGAAGAAAATATGTATCCTACTGATCATTGGGTAAGATTTACGTTAGATTTACCTGCAACAGAAAATACAATCGGAAAAAACTGGCAGTATTTCACAGCAGGTGTTGTAGTGACAGGAGATATCCTCAATCAGTCTGTTCCCAAAGGGCTGGAAAATTATGCAGAACAGAAATTATTCCGTCCACTGGGTATCAAAAACTATAAATGGCAGTATACCCCACAGCAAAAACCTTCTCTGGCCGGTGGATTGCGCATGAGAGCATTAGACTTCGCAAAATTTGGACAGCTTTATAAAAATAAGGGAATATGGAATGGTCATAACATTATTGATAAAAGTTGGATAAAAAAGTCTTTTACCAACTACTTTACCAATGATAAAGACTTTGAGGGATATGGCTATTTATTCTGGAGAAAAGTATACCGGGTGGGAAACCAAAGCTTTGAAGCGTATCAGTGTAGTGGAAATGGGGGTAACAAAATTATTATATTTACTGAAATTCCTGTAGTGATGGTGATCACAGCTAAAGCCTATAATACATCTTATGCCCATTCCCAGGCTGATAAAATTGTACAGGAATATTTACTCCCGGCAATTGGGAATTAGCAGATACCTTAAGCTTTTGAAATCATGGTTCCGCATCGGAGCACAACATTGAAGATCCACCCTATTCATCTCAGCAGGGATTATTTCCAACTCAATCTGAGTGATTACACCCTGAAATCCTTTAAAAATCACCCAAAAACATGTTTACACCAAAGGAGATAGAATCATCATCCACGATTTAGATACATCATTCCCCGATTTGGATACATTTCCCTTTTTGCAAGTTTCCATCTTTGTATCATCATTTAAACAAAAAAATATTTAAAAATGGAAACAAAAAAAGTATGGTTCGTAACAGGAGCTTCAAAAGGGTTAGGATTTGAGTTGGTAAAAAAATTATTATCCGAAGGATTTCAGGTTGCTGCAACCAGCCGAACTGTTGAATCTCTTTTCTCAACTATTGGAGAAACATCAGAGAATTTTCTTCCGCTGAGCGTCAACATCACAGACAACAACGACATAAAATCTGCCATTGAAAAAACAGTTGACCATTTTGGACGAATTGACGTGGTTGTCAACAATGCAGGCTATGGACAAATCGGAACCCTTGAAGAGCTTACTGATGAAGAGTCAAGAGAAAATTATGCAGTGAATGTTTTCGGAACATTGAATGTGATCAGAAATGCCATGCCTTATCTTCGTGAACAAAGATCAGGGAATATCTTCAATATATCTTCTGTTGGCGGATATTCCGCTAATTTTCCTGGTTGGGGAATCTATTGTTCTACAAAATTTGCTGTTGCTGGATTTACAGAGGCATTGGCCGAAGAAGTGAAAGACTTCGGAGTTCATGCTACTGTTGTTTATCCCGGATATTTCCGTACAGATTTTTTAACTAAAGATTCTGTGAAAACGCCTTCTAATCCTATCCAAGCCTATGAAGCAGCAAGAAATTCAGAACAGGCTCACCTTAATGAAATCAATGGAAACCAGCCTAATGATCCCGAAAAAGCAGCTGATGTCCTGATTCAGATCAGTAAAGAGAAAAATCCTCCGGTACATCTGTTATTGGGTGTAGGAACGATGGAATTTCTGAATAATAAGATTGATATTTTAAAAAAGGATGCTGAAAAATGGGAAAGTCTGACAGTTTCAACAGCGATTTAACTTTGTAATAATAATCTTCAGCTCCGTTCGGGGTGACCTTCCTGATACTTACAAAAGTCGGTCAGAATGGAGCTGAAGGTTTTCTAAAACAGTTCATTATACTTTTTACAAAAACAATTAACTTCGCTATTATGAAACAGCCTGTCCGCTTTAACTCTATTTCAGATTTTCATGCTTTCTGTGGTCTGCCCAATCCTGAACATCCGCTGATCAGTTTAATAGATTACAGCAAAGTCCATTATACTGTAGACAATGAAGAACTGAAATGGATTCAGAATTTTTATTCAATTGGTTTGAAAAAGAATGTCAGCCGAAAGTTCAATTATGGACAACAGCAATATGATTTTGATTCCGGAGTCTTGTGCTTTGTTTCACCCCAGCAGTTTTTAAGCCTTGAAATCAATCCCGATGTTGAGGTAGAGCCTACCGGATTTTTATTGCTTATTCATCCTGATTTTCTGTGGAACACTTCATTAACAAGGAAAATAAAATCTTATGACTTCTTCAGCTATCAGGTGAAAGAGGCTCTTTTCCTTTCTGATAAAGAAGAGAAAATCCTTGTTAATATTCTTAAAAATATTGAAAGGGAATACCAGTCAAATATCGATAGGTTCACACAGGAGCTTATCATTGCTCAGATTGAATTATTACTGATTTATTCTGAACGTTTTTATGAGCGTCAATTTTTCACCAGAAAAAAGTCAAGCCACGAATTGTTATTTAAGTTTGAAGACATTCTTTCCCAATATTTTAAAAGCGAAAATCTCCTCGAAAATGGTATTCCCTCTGTGAAATGTATTGCCGAACAGATGAATATTTCTCCTAATTATCTTGGGACCTTACTTCGTCTTCATACTCAGCAAAACACACAACAGCATATTCAGAATAAATTAATTGATTCTGCCAAAGAACGTTTGAGTACTACAAGTTTATCTGTGAGTGAAATTGCTTACGAACTGGGGTTTGAACATCCACAGTCTTTCAGCAAACTCTTCAAACAGAAGACGAATCAGTCTCCGGGAGAATTCAGAAAGTTATTTAACTAGATTCTATAGGGAATCAGTAGATACCTTAACCTTTTAAAGTCATGGTTCCACATTGGAGCATAACATTGATCAAATACATAAAAATTGATCAAAGAAGACCATACAAAACCGATGGTTTCTGATCCTATACAAAAGTTATGGGAAATATTTCTTAGTAAATAATGCGAAAGAGAATAAATTTCAGGTGTATTTTCTGAAAAAGGGATTACTCATCTTTTTTTGACGGAACAAGGAAAACGTCCATCAGGCCTTCCGGCAACTGCATTTTAATAAATCTTTCTTCTCTGTTCACTTCCAGGATCCAATCTTTAATAAGAGGGATCACAATTTCACGGCCTTCAAATCCAAGAATGAAATAATTTTGGGCCGTCTGATCGTTTACAGATCGTATTACCCCACAGTCATTATCATTTTCGTCAAGGATATTATACCCTATTATTTCGTGATAATAGAACTGTTTTCCTGAAAGTTGGGGAAGGGTAGCAAGCGGCAGGTAAACACTTTTACCTAAAACCTGATCTACCATAGATTCTGAGGAGCCTTTAAAAGCAAGGTTTAAAGCATCTAATTTGCTCCATGAGGATTTTTCAATAAAAAATGGAACCAATAATCCGTTGATTTCAACGAATATTGATTCCAATTTATTGTAAAGCTTGGGCTGATCGGTATCCAATTTAAGGATAACGTTACCCGCAAGTCCATGTCTGCGTGTGATTTTACCTAAAAAATAGCAATCTTCTTTACGCATAACAGGATTTGTTTATTAAGCTTCAGTGTTTTCTTCAGTTTCAGCAGCAGGAGCTTCTCCTTCTGTAGCTTCAGCAACAACTTCTTCAGCAGGTGCGTTAGCAGCTTCCTCAGCAGCTTTAGCATCAGCATCAGCTTGTGCAGCAGCAGCAATTCTAGCTTCGTTTACTTTAACTTCAGCTTCTAAAGCAGCTTTCTTAGCGTCAGCCTGAGCTTTAGATAAACCTTCTACTTTACCTTGTACTTTAGCATCTTTAGCGTCTACCCAAGCAGCAAATCTTTTTTCAGCTTCTGCTTCGTCAAAAGCACCTTTAGCTACACCACCTTGTAAGTGTTTTTTGTAAAGGGCACCTTTGTAAGAAAGGATAGCTCTAGCAGTATCAGTAGGCTGAGCACCATTGTTTAACCACTGTACAGCAGAATCAACGTTTAATTCAATAGTTGCAGGGTTAGTAATTGGGTTGTAAGTTCCTAGTTTTTCGATGAATCTACCATCTCTTCTTGCTCTAGAATCTGCAACCACGATGTGGAAAAAAGGTTTACCTTTTTTACCGTGTCTTTGTAATCTGATTTTTACTGACATAATGTTTGAATTTTACGGGAACTCGTCCCAGTTAAATATTTAAGAGTGCAAAGATAAACAAATTTTTCAATTTGGTAATTTGAAAATGGGATAATTTGATATTTTTTTTCACTCATTCATTATCACCTCATCAAAATGATTCATTAATCCACTGCCCCCATATAGAAAAGCCCTAAACACTTTTGGTTTTCCTCGATGGTTAAAGATTCCTTCAAAAGGTCAACAATAGAGGGAGAACTCCAGTAACATCCTATATTATAGGCCGTACAGGTAAGATACATATTCTGAACAGCCATTGAAGTGGCAGCAATCTCTTCCCATTCCGGAACCATCCCGCTGAAATTAACCACTATGGAAACAACCACATCAGCTTTATTGATTTTAAAACCGATATCATTAAATTTTTTCTCTAAAAAAAGCTGTTCAGGCTGTGTAGCTTTATAGATAGCCTGCATTTCTGAAGCCAGATTTGCCTTTTCCTCTCCTTTGAATACCTTGAAGCGCCAAGGCTTTGTACGCTTATGATTGGGTGCAAATGTTGCCGAGCTTAGAATTTCATCAATAACCTCCTGAGAAATTGCTGCGTCTGTATAATCTTTTGGAAAAATACTTCTCCTTTGTTCTATGATTTGTTTTACTATTTCTGCTTTATTCATAACTGCAAATTTACAATATGAGATCCAATCTCCAACATTTAAAACATCAGGTATTTACTACTATTTTACAGTTTTTATAGGCTTTATAATTGCTTGTAGCAAAGGTCAGCAGAATTATTGCTGCAAATGCCTTCGTTAGCCACTTTTCATATACCGCTCCATGTACGGGATCCAGCATATACAATACGATAAAGCTGAAAGCATATATCATTCCTGCAATAATCCAGATACGGCCGGGATCAGGATATTCCTTAACGATACTCGATTTGTTATAATTAAAAATTGGAAGCAATTTATGCCCGTCCCATATCAGTAATATAGAAACAGCAAGCATCATTAACGAAGTGATCATCCAGGTTCCGGAGAATGAAAGACTAAGTGTAATCACCCAAATATTAGTTAATATTGCAAAAAACACTAAGGCTCCCAGCGTTGCATAACGCTGTGTCAGCAGTAAAATGCCTGCCGTTACCTGTGCCCATCCTAAAAAGTTCCAGTAGAAACCGGATTGGTACAATGCTTCAAAAAAGTAACCTATTGGATTTTCTGTTGAAATACGGGTAAACCTATTTCCTATTAATTTGGTTAATCCTGATGGAAAAAAAGCAAAGCCCACCAGATAGCGCAAATGGATAATAATCCATTGATTGATTCTGTTTGTTCTTAAATTAGCGAATTTCATGGGTATTGTGGATAGTTATGGCTTCATCATCAGAGTATCTTCTTACAATACTTCCACTATTTTTTGATGAATTTTGTTCAACACAAACTCATCTCCAGCCTTCATTCCCATTATCTTTTTAGCCATTGGGCTCTCGGGTGAGATCGCATAGAAACGGTCTCCTTCAAAAAAGAATTCACCTAATGAAACTGAAATATAAAAACGGGCTTTATTGGTAATCACCAATGAGCCTAGCTGTGCTCTGTCTGTACTTGTGTTAAGAACTTTTGCCATATTTCTTTTAAGATCATTCAAAGCTCCCAATTGTCGTTGCATCTGGTAAATCTCCTCCTGCATTTCTTCTCTCATACTGTCATATTTCGGAGTTTTTTTGATGTCACGGCTTGCTTCCAGAGTAAACTCAATAAATCTTTTAAGTTTTTCAATTTTCTCTGTAATGGTAGTTTTTACGAAGTCTCTGATATCACTTTTTTCAAATACAATCTTCTCCATAAATCGAATCTTTATATAAAGATAATATTTTTCTCATAATAATTTATATTTTCATTTCTTCATCAAAAAATGAATGATTCAAATCCTACCAGCAAGGGTAATAATCCTTAAAGCAATAGAAAAGCCTTGTAAAATTTACAAGGCTTCTGTTTTATTTTTCTGATATTTGTTTCAGTCCGTCAAGGCCCTGTCCAAACATTTTATCCATATTATTATCCATCATAGGTTTCATAATCTTCATCATAGTATTCAGCTCATTATCGATCATCCAGGTTACTTTTGTTCCATTTCCCTCGGGAGTCAGTACAAAGGTACTTTTAGCATTTCCTTCAAAAGGCTGTATAAAATGAAGTTTGGTAACCATTTTTTCATTAGGTACTATTTCGGCAATTGCCTGTTCTCCCTCGCCTACATTTTTATCTCCTTTCCAGTGATAGGAATCTCCTATTTTGTCACCATCACCTGAATAGGTAATCACTATATTTTTATCTGCTTTAGAAAAAGGATCCCATACATTATATTCTTTTAAAGAACCTACATGTGACCATACTTTTTCTTTTGGAGCTTTAATAACAACAGATTTTTCAAAATGATAATCTTTACTGAAAGCCAGCATTGCAATAATCGCATATACAGCAATCAACAGAATGATAATTCCGATAATTTTTAAGAGTGTTTTCATAGTTTATATATTTAGGTTATTTATTGTAATGACAACGTTTAAATCTGTTCTCAAAATTAAATATTTCAACATCACCCCCACTTTCCATATGACAAGATTATTTAAAGATAAGTATTTTTGTCATAACTTGTTATTCAGGCATTATTTTTGAACTTTTCGGCTGTGATTCCTGATGAATCACTACATTTAACTTTAATTAAAAATCAAAAAATGAATATTTTAACTGAAAAATTTAACACTCCATATCATTCCGCACCGTTTACTTCTATTAAAAATGAAGATTATCTTCCTGCTTTTAAAGAATTAATTCAAAAATCTGAAGAGGAAATCAATGCGATTGTTAATAATCCTGAAGCGCCTACTTTTGAAAATGTAATTGAAGCTTTAGCGTATTCTGGTGAGCAGCTGGATGTTGTCTCCAATATATTTTTCAATTTAAATTCTGCAGAAACAAGTGATGAAATCCAGCAGATTGCTCAGGAAGTTTCTCCTATTTTAACGGAATATTCTTCAAAGATTTCTCAAAACGAAGCTCTTTTCAGCAAAATCAAAAAGGTATATGATGAAAAGGAAAAATATAACCTCAACGGGGAACAAAAAATGCTTCTGAATGAAACCTACAAAGGTTTTGTAAGAAGTGGAGCTTTACTGAATGAGGAAGACAAAGAAAAATTAAAAAAGATCAGTATGGATCTTTCTCTGAAATCCCTGCAGTTCGGACAAAATGTACTGGCCTCTACCAATGCTTATTTCAAACATATTACCCAGAAAGAAGATTTGGCAGGTATCCCCGAAGCTATTATTGACCAATATGCTGAGGAAGCTAAAGAAAGAAACCTTGAAGGCTGGGTTGTTACCTTGCAGTACCCAAGCTATATCCCATTCATGACTTACGCGGAAAACCGTGAACTGAGAAAAGAACTGGCCTTGGCCAATGGCAAAAAATCTTTTGATGGTGGTGAGTTCGATAACCAAAATATGATCAAAGAACTTCTGTCCTTAAAGCAGCAAAAAGCCGAACTTTTAGGTTATCAGGATTATGCTGATTTTGTTCTTGAGGAAAGAATGGCCAAATCCCCGGTAAAAGTTTTTGATTTTTTAAATGAACTTCTAACCAAAGCCAAACCTTATGCTGATAAAGAAATCGAAGAATTAAAATTATTGGCTAAAGCAGATGGCATTGAGGATATGCAAGGATATGACCATGCTTTTTACGCTGAAAAACTTCGTAAACAGAAATTCGACCTCAATGATGAGGAACTGAAACCTTATTTCCCTTTAAACCAGGTACAGGATGCTGTTTTTGGATTGGCTGGAAAACTTTTCGGATTAACATTTGAAGAAAGAAATGACATTCCGAAATACCATGAAGAAGTAAAGGTATATGAAGTAAAAGAAAATGGCACTTATAAATCTCTGCTTTATGTTGACTATTTCCCAAGAAAGGGGAAAAGAGCGGGTGCATGGATGACAAGCTACAAAAATCAGTATCAGCAGAACGGAGAAAATTCACGTCCGCATATTTCTATTGTCTGCAATTTCAGTAAACCGACAAAAGATACTCCTAGTTTATTAACATTCCAGGAAGTGACCACCTTATTCCATGAATTTGGACATGCCCTTCACGGAATGATGGCCAATACCCAATACCCTTCTCTTTCGGGAACTTCTGTAAAATGGGACTTCGTGGAACTTCCATCCCAATTCCTGGAAAACTTCTGCTATGAACCTGAGTTCTTGAAAACTTTTGCGAAACATTACAAAACAGGAGAAGTTCTTCCTGATGAAAAAATTGAAAAGATTGAACAGTCTAAAAACTTTATGGAAGGATATCAAACTCTGAGACAGATTGGTTTTGGACTTCTGGACATGAATTATCATACTAAAGCCGGAGAATTAGAACATGAGACTGTAAAGGAATTTGAAGATAAATACACCAAAGCAACTACGCTGTACCCTACAAATCCGGAAACAGCAATGAGCCCAAGTTTCTCCCACATCTTCCAGGGAGGATATTCTGCGGGATACTATTCTTATAAATGGGCAGAAGTATTGGATGCTGATGCTTTCCAGTATTTTAAAGAAAACGGAATCTTCAATCCGGAAATTGCAGCTCAGTATAAAGTACTTCTTTCCTCTGGGGGAACGAAAGACCCCATGGAACTGTATAAAGATTTCAGAGGAAGTGAGCCCAAAGTTGAAAGCCTGTTGAAAAGAGCTTTCGGATAATCCTACCACTGAACATGATACAGGAACTTAATAAATTTGAAGCTGTTTTTAGGGAATCCCTAAAAACAGCTTTCATTAATGTAGATCACGAATACATTGATGCTCTCCTCGATAAAAGAGACCTTCCCGAATTTTCAGATGTATGGATGGAAGCCTATCAGGCTGTGGACGGAAAAGCAATAAACTTGGAAACAGAGGAAAAAATCAATGATATCCGAAAGGATATTTTTGTATTTGTTTTCAGAATCACTGGTTCATCTGATATGTCGGCCTATATTTCTGATGATGTAGGTCTTATTTGCGCCTATTACATTCATAATATTGATCATAAATGGGTGAACGATTTATTTTTCACTTATCTCACTCATCAGATTCCCCACGGTGAGCTTATGAAAACAGATCAAACAATAAGAGAATTAATCAACTCCTACCCCCTCAACGATGAGAAATTATAAATATTGGGAAACCTGTATTGATTTGATAGAAAGCAGAAAGATTGAAGAAGCAACCCATTTTGTTCTTGAAACGACTTCAAAACTTGGACTTTCTAAAGAATTAGTGGAAAAAATAATGACTGTTTCTTTAAAGGGTTTTGAGAAAAAAATTGAAGGAAAAATGAAGGATTGCCTGGAAAAGGCAAGAGAAGAAAATGCCGAAGCCCTTTGTTTGTATTATAGTGTAGACAATGGCTGGGATAGTACCATGTATATCTGTAAAGGCTATACCAAGGAGAACAGTTCCTGGATTTCTGAAAGCAAAAGCTGGATTGAACTTGGAAAAACAAGAGGTTTCTCAGAAATCTACAAAAAAACCGCAGAATCAGCTTTTTTCACCAACAAAATAAGTTCAGCCGTTTGTATTCTTTTAATGTTTAGAACAAGCATTGCCTTTTATAATGTGGCTCAGAAGTTTCCAGACTGTGGATTCAAGCTCTGTATTACCGCAACGGAAAGTGACTTTGTAAGAGTTGCATAAGCCAACCCTGTGAAATATATTGAGAGGTAAAGCAAATAGATCACATTCTTTCAGCAAGATTTATTTTAAGAAAGCTAAATTTGTACTGTACAACATAAGCATTCATTCTGTAATTTTAAATAATGAGCAATATAACATCCAGATTAGAAAACGTAAAAAAACTTCAGGCAAAAAGATGGGAAAATGAAGATCATTGGGATACTTTAAATGATTTATTAGTCCAGGAATTAGATGAAATTTTACTTATTGAGCCTGAAAACACCTCCGCTTTAATCAATATCGGGGCTATTTATTCTGATATGGGAGAAAATGAAAAGGCATTATCCTATTTAAAGAAGGCCTTAGATCTTGGGTCGAGCGACAAAAATTTATATGTAAATCTTGCGGTTGTGCTTATTTATATGGAAAAACACCAGGAAGAATATTTGGAATACCTTGAGGAAGTGGAAGATAAAATTGAAGATCCGCTTACTTTTAAAGCGTATTTTGATCCTCAGTCTCATTAGAAATCTAATATTAATTAAAATTTTAAACCATGTTACTAGCCATTTTACTTCCCTTCTTATCCTTTATGGTTCGTGGAAAAATTATCACCGGAGTGATCTGCCTGATTTTACAGATCACCTTAATCGGCTGGCTTCCTGCTGCCATATGGGCGGTTTTATCTTTAAATAATGCAAGAGCAGATAAGAGAACGGATAAACTGATTAAGGCCATGCGCAATAATCAAAAATAAATTGGCGTTTACCGTCAGAATATCTTTATTCACGCAAGGGAATTTTTAAGACTTAATTATACCTTCTTCGTCAGAAATTACTAAATAATTGTCGTATTTTTACAATAGACTCGGTTGACCCATTCAACCAGATTACCCTATCATGGAAATCGCGTTTAAGAATAAAAGAATTATTACCAATATAGCACTCGGTCTTGTTTGGATCGGGATAGGAATCAGTTATTTTTTTGAATCAGAAAAAAAACTATGGAAGCCTTATGTCATTATAGCATTGGGAATAGCTTATATCATCATGGCTTCCTATGAATATTTCTATAAATATCTCATCATTAGCGATAAGCAGATTCAGGTTAATATATTCCCTAAAAAGCAGATCAATATTGATGAAATAACTTCGGCAGATTACAATCTCAATGACTACACGTTCACGACTTCCCGTAAGACCCTGAAGGTGGTAAGATCACGGATCAGCCCGGATGATCTTCCAAAGTTCGAAACGTTCTTTAATGAAGTTCGATCAAAATTAAGAGACCAAGATCCACTTTTATCCTATGAAAGAAAATAAATATGACAACCCGGCTTTTTTTGACCAGTATGAACAAATGCTTCGGTCACAATTAGGCTTAGAAGGAGCAGGAGAATGGCATGCTCTGAAAAATATGTTACCCAATATCAAAGGAAAAAAAATCCTTGATCTGGGTTGTGGATTCGGATGGCACTGCCGCTATGCTATGGAAAACGGAGCGAAATCTGTTATTGGAATTGACCTTTCGGAGAAAATGCTTGCTAAAGCTAAAGAGATCAACAATCTGGAAGGTATCCACTATGAAAGAAAAGCACTGGAAGATGTAGAATACCCTACTGAAAAATTTGACCTTGTTTTGAGTTCACTAACCCTTCATTATGTGGAATCATTTGATGCTCTTGCTCAAAACATTTACCACTGGCTGGTTTCAGGAGGTCATTTTGTATTTTCAGTGGAGCATCCTGTGTTTACCGCGGAAGGAGGTCAGGATTGGGTATATGATAAAGATGGGGAAAAAGTTTGCTGGCCTGTTGACCGGTATTTTATCGAAGGGAAAAGAAACACCACCTTTTTAGGAGAAAATGTCATCAAATACCACAGGACTTTAACCTCTTATCTCAATACTTTATTGAAACACGGTTTTAAAATTAAAGAAATCATTGAACCGGAGCCCAGTCACAATATGCTGAAGGAAATTCCGGAAATGAAAGATGAACTTCGCAGGCCAATGATGCTGTTAATCTCTGTAGAAAAATAATCGTCCTTTCAATACCCTTGAAAATCAACATCCTATTTTTAAATCAAGAAAACACCAATAGCTATTTTGCATAACATGGTAATGAAAATAATTTATATCTTTGTATAACACAATACAAATCGATATGATTATCACAAAACTTATAACCACTCTTATACTGCTTGTGTTCTTTAGCAGTCAGATGAGTGCCCAAGCCCTTGAAAAAAGCGTTGAAAAGAAAATTGACAGCCTGATCCAAACCGAATTTGGAAATAAAAATGAGCCGGGCGGTGTATTTATGATGAGTCAACATGGCAAAAGTCTCTATCGGAAGGCTTTTGGAAAAGCTAATCTGGAACTTGATGTCAATATGACTCCGGACCAAGTTTTTCAAATCGGATCTATGACCAAGCAATTTACAGCCGTTGCCATTCTGATGCTGGAACAACAGGGGAAACTTTCTGTAAACGATCCTGTTTCAAAATACATCAAAGACTATCCTTCGGGGGACCAGATAAGTATTCATCATCTTCTGACCCATACTTCGGGAATTAAGGATTTTACAAAGATGAAATCTCTTTCCGGTATTGCCCAGAAAGAAATGAAACCCATAGAAATGGTAGATTTTTTCAAAAATGAACCGGCTGATTTTGCTCCGGGAGAAAAATTTGAATACAATAATTCCGGCTATGTGGTTTTAGGATATATTATAGAACTTATTTCAGGAGATACTTATGAAAACTTCATCAAGAAAAATATTTTTGATAAGACAGGAATGTCGAATTCCTATTACGCTTCCGATAGAAAACTTATTCCCAAAAGGGCTTATGGATATCATAAAAAAGAATCTGGATTTGTCAACAAAACAATGATCAGCTTTAGCATTCCCTTTTCGTCAGGCTCATTAATGTCTACTGTGGATGACATGCTGAAATGGCAGCAGGCTTTAAACCAGAATATTCTATTAAATGCTAAAGAAACCCAAAAAGCATTTCAAAAATATAAACTGAATTCGGGTGAAGAATTTACCTATGGATACGGATGGCATCTGAAAGATAATAACGGCACTCCGGACCGAGAGCACGGCGGAAGTATTTTTGGATTCAAAAGTATGGGAGTTTATATCCCGGGCAAAGATATTTATGTGATCGGTTTAAGCAACTGTGACTGCCATTCACCAACTGAAATTACCCAAAATATTGCGAAAATCGTGTTGAATCATTCGAAATAGCACTTACGGATTCTTTGCCATCTTACTTTTCGGAAGGATATGCTCAGGAAGCATAAAAATAGAAGCTGCCACAAAAACAAGACATACAATATTGATGACAATAGCCATTAAAAAAGCATAGTGGTAATCTTGCGCTGACGGCTGTTTTCCCAGAAAATAATAAAAAACACCACCCACCGCAATAATTCCGATGATCGCTGCCACCTGCTGAAAGGTATTGTAAACTCCCGATGCATTTCCTACAAGGGTTACAGAAATCCCGGACAATGCCATATTGGCAAGAGAAGGGATAACAGAACCTACTCCTGCTCCATGCAAAAAAAACAGGAGGTAAAAAAGGTAAAAAGGTGTCTGTGAATTGAAAGTAAAAATCTGTATAATAAGAACACCAGCGATCAGCCCTATCCCTCCAATTAGTGTATTCTTTCCATATTTTAAAACCAGTTTTGCAGAAAAAAGGGAAGCCAAAATAAACCCAAGCCCCTGAAAAACAATAATCTCACCGGCATGCAGCGGACTGATTCCTAATCCATCCTGAAAAAAAAGCGATACAATATAAAAGTAGGAATCCAGCATAATAAAAAAGAAAACCACCGCCCAGATTCCCAGGTTAAAATTCTTATACCTGAACAATTCAAAATCAATTAGATAAGGGCGGTTCCTTTTTATTTTCCCTTTCTGATTTTTTATAAAATAGATCAGAATACAGGCTGAGATCAGAAGAAGGGCAGTATTTCTGAGATTAAAGCCCTGATGTTCAGACATCGTTAAGGTGTATGTTGAACAAAAAAGGACGGCAGACAACGCTGCTACCCCCCAAATATCAAAGGCATTTTTTACCGGAGTTTTAGATTCATTCAAAAATTTTATGCTGAAAAATACAGATAAAATACAGATAGGTACATTTATCAGAAAAATCAGTCTCCACGGTTCCTGCATAAAGGATAGCGATGAAAAATACCCTCCAAAAAACTGTCCTGCAATGGTTCCAATCCCAATTGTTATTCCATACCACCCCATTGCTTTTGTTCTTTCTTCATGAATCGGAAACAGGATCTGTATCATAGACAAAACTTGTGGGGCCATCAAAGCAGCACTCATTCCCTGAATAAAACGGGCGATGATCAATGGTCCGGCACCCGTTGAAATTCCGCAGCCTACAGAGCTCAGCATAAAAAATATCAACCCAACAATGAAAATCTTTTTCCTGCCATATACATCCCCCATCCTTCCTCCTGTAATCAGAAAAGAAGCAAATCCAATAAGATAGGAAGAGATCATCAGCTGCATTTCTCCATTGGAGGCATGAATATCCTTCTGGATAGATGGAATGGATACATTTATAATAAAAATATCCATGATGGTAAGCAATTGCCCCGAAAGTACAATCAGCAATTTCAAATATTTATAGTTCATAATTATATAGATATATCTATTTTTTAATAGTAAAAAAAATTAGGACAACAGTCCCTGAACAATTTTTTTAGCGTGATCGAAAGAATCTGTTTTTTTTTGGATTGTAGAGGTTACCACAGCACCTTCAATAAGCAGAAAAATAGTTTCTGCCGCAAGATCAATCTCCGGTAATTGACTTTGTTCCACTAATGTTCTGATGAGATCTTTATGTTTTTCTTTATGTTTCTTTACAAAGTCAGACACTACAGGATTAGTGTCCCCTATTTCTGAGATAATTTTAATAAAATGACATCCGGCAAACTTAGAGGATTTTTGCAGCTGTTTCCTGTAATCCATTAAAGCTTCTATTTTTTCTTTAGGATCCGAGCAGCCTTCAATACTTTTTTCAACACCTTCAAACCATGCCAGTTCTTCTTTAATAAGATATGCATGTAAAAGCTCATTCTTGGATGAAAAATGATTATACAGGGACCCGATTGCAATATCGGCATCAGCAATAATCTGATTGATCCCGGTAGAATTATAGCCCTGTCTGTAAAACAGATCCGAAGCTACCCTGATGATTCTATCTTTCACTTTTTCTTTTTTCATCCTGAAAATTTTTACAAAGCTAAATAAAAAATAGATAAGTCTATCTGTTTTTAAATGATAAATAAAATTTTTATCTTAGTCTATATAAACTGGTCAAGAAATTTATGAGAAGGTCTGCATCAATTATTTTTTCTTTCTGGATGGTCCTATCTTGTAATCAGGCTCCCAACTCCAACCCTATGAGTACTTCCAACCCTGTTATTTATTTTGAAATTCCTGTCACTAATCTGGACCGTGCAGAAAAATTTTATACTGCCGTTTTTAATTTTAGCTTTGAAAAAGAGGTGATCGACCATTATGAAATGGCACTGTTTCCATTTGAAGAAAAAAACAGTGGAATTACAGGAGCACTGGCTAAAGGAGATGTATACAAACCTTCTAAAGACGGCGTCATTATTTATTTCAAAACCGAAAATATAGACGAAACCTTACAAAAAGCTATTCAAAATGGAGGAAAATTACTCTATTCAAAGAAAATAGATCCCAAACACGGCTTTGCAGTTGCTGAATTTGAAGATTCCGAAGGAAACAGAATTGCATTACATGAGACGATCGATTAATACAATTTAGTACATATTATTTTTTCATTGAAATATCTGCATATTTTGTATCTTTAATTACCATATTCATAAAAATATTGGGTGAAAATTTATGACAGAAGAACTTCATTTTATCAAAACAAACCCTAATATTGCTAAAATTAATTTATACAATAAGCTCTGTCGGGAAGAAGAGAATATTTTAAATTTTCTCCAAACCAACAACACGGCCCAGCTTGAAACCATTAAGGAGAAAGTAAAAGAGTCTGTAGATGAGCTTACCAAGGAAGAATTGATGAATATCTTTTCATGGTTCAGCCATATGTATCCTTCAGATCCTGAAGAAACCAAAACACAGCTTTTCATCCATGGTATTGATCTCTTTTACGAAATACCATCTAATGATAAGGTACAAAGTTTCCAACAGATTCTTTCAGATTATGAAAAGTACTCACAGCAGCCCATGGGTTATATTGTCAATTCTCAGAATTTTAACCAGTTCCTGATTTACGGAATATTTATCACAGCATTACTCCATAGAGACAAGGAAAATATTCTTTGTGATTATTTAAAAGCTGACCATCAGGATTTATATGTTCTGGCTGAAAACCAGTTGTATTTAAAAGAATCTGATATCCAAAACAGTACTAATCTTCAACTTTATTTCAATGATCTGTATGATATGACAAAATTTTATAAAGGTTCTATTATCCAGCTTTAAAATGACGATCATAAAAGAGGCTTTCAGGCCTCTCTTAAGATTTCAGGATTTTTTATCAGGTAGCTTAAAGCCTCTGCCACAGCCTGCTCAGGTTTTTTCGGATTAAATCCTAATTCATTTCTTGCTTTGGAAATATCAAAATCCTGCTGCAATCCTGAAAACATGGCAATATCTTTTCTGGTCAGTACCGGAGCTTTTCCACTTAGTCTGGCTGTAAATTCCATGATGGCAGCAATACCCAACAAAACTCCTTTTGGAACTGAGCTAGGTATTTTAAGTTTCAGTTCAGGATAAAGTCTGTTTGCTAAAATGGTGGTGTCTGTAATGCTCATGCATTTTTCATTGGCAAGAATATAACGTTCTCCGGATTTTCCTTTTTGGGCAGCAAGATAACACCCTTCTGCAACGTCTTTTACATCTACCCAGTTTAGGGTGATTTTAGTATCTACAGGGATTTTTTTATTCAGAATAAGTTTCAGAACTCCATAAGAAACGTTCAAGGGTGAAAACGCTTCACTCCCTATCATAGCAGCAGGCATTACAGAAACAAGCTCTATTCCGAGTTTGGCAGCCAGCTCAAAAGCCAGTTTTTCACCGTCATTTTTGGAATTATAGTACATGTCCCTTCTGTCCGGATTGTAACCATTACTTTCTTTGGTGGGAAGTTTTGTATAATTCAGTGCAGCAATAGAACTTACATAGATTATTTTTTTCACCCCTGCTTCTGCAGCGGCTTCAATAGTATTACGTGTTCCGTTGATATTAACATCATAGATTTCTTTCTGGGGATCCTGAGCCCATAATTTAAAAGAAGCACCTACAGCATAAAATGTTTCTACTCCCTGTAATGCTTTTACAAAAGAGGCTTTATCGGTGATATCCGCATGAACTACTTCACAATCCAGCCCTTCAAAAGGCTTTTTATTCCTTATATTCCTTACCGTTGCCCGTACGGGAATTTCCTGCTGCAATAAAAATCGCACTAAATTATTTCCCAAATGTCCGTTTGCTCCTGAAACCAGGCTTAAAGTATTCTTTGTCATTGCATTCATTTTAATGCTGCAAAGTTCACTTTCCTGTTTGCGGAACCACTTGACTTTTGTTAGTTAATTATTTTTCTCCTGATTCTGCTGAGACTTTCCGGTTTCATCCCTAAAAATGAAGCGATGTATTGAATGGGAACATGCTGAATGATATCGGGAAATTCTTTCAATAATTTAAGGTAGCGTTGCTCAGCACTCAAAGCAGATAATTCTCTGGAGCGGTTTTCATTGTAGGCAATAGACTGTTGAAAAACCAAAATACTGAAATCTTTCATCATCCGGCTATGGGCAACCAGATGATCAAGATTCGCTTTGGAAATCCGCAAAAGCTCACAATCTGTAATGCATTCCACAAAATCATCAGATCTTGTTTTGTTGATAAAATGAGTATAAGACGTAAAAAAACCGGGCGGACAGTTGATATGGGTAGTGACCTGGTTTCCATTCTGATCCATATAAAACAACCTGAGGTATCCTGAAACAATATAATAAAGATAGTTGGGTACTTTACCTGCTTCTTCTATCACCGTGTTTCTGGAGAATTTTACAGGTTCAAAACAGGTTTTTACCGTTTCAATTTCTTCGGGGGTAATCTCCTGTCCTGAACGTATATATTGCAAAAGTTTATCATGCATTGAGGATGAATATTGATGAATCTGTCACAAAAATAGCCAAAAGAAAACTTCGGACCCTCTTCCGGCTAAAAAAAGATTTTTCACAGACCTATGTAATATCCTTCTCTTAAAAATTGTCTTGTATAAAAACTAAGTATGAATCGGAAGATAATTATTCTTTTAAGTCTTGTATCAAGTTCATTCATTTTTGCACAAAGCATTGAAGGAACTATTACGGACCAGGAAAATAAGCCGGCGGTAGAAACAGAGGTACTGATCACAAAAGATAATCTTAAATTTTCTGCGATCACAGATGAAAAGGGAATGTTTAAAATCCCTTTAAAAGAAAATGGAAATTATGTATTTGAAATTATAAAAGACGGGATAAAAACAAACAGTGAAAAAATAGCAGTAAAAGGGGCCGTCAAAAAAGATGTTCAATTTGGTGAAGCTCCTCCTACAGTACAGAAAGTAGAAGGGGTAACCATTACAGCAAAAAAGAAATTATTTGAAAGAAAAGTAGATCGTCTGGTATTTAATGTTGAGAACTCTGTGGCTTCCCAAGGCATTGATGCTATTGAAGCACTATCCAAAACCCCCATGGTAAAAACCAGTGACGATGCGATAAGTATTGCAGGCAAAAGCAATGTTGCCGTTATGATCAACGACAGACTTCTGAATTTAAACGGACAGGAACTTATTAACTATCTAAAAACACTGCGCTCTGATGATATCCTAAAAATAGAAGTCATTACCACTCCACCTGCAAAATATGATGCAGAAGGAAAAAGCGGACTGATTAATATTATTCTCAAGAAAAATGCAAATCTCGGATGGAATGGCTCTATCCAAACCTCCGGAAACTATTTTTGGGGAAAACCTACAGTTTCTACAAGAAGCGGTGCTACATTCAATTATCAGGGAGAGAAACTCTCACTAAGCACCAATCTTTCCGCAGGGGATAATTACTGGCAATATGATACCTACAATTATCTGAAAGGTACCACCAATACTAATTACTGGAACAGAGACAGTGACAATCTCAATAATTACAAATACAAAAGCGGAAATATAAAAGCGGAATACAAAATCAATGATAAGAACCTGGCAGGCATCAATTATAACTACTCGCACAGTAATCCTTTGGAAAAGGGAGAAAGTACTTCAGCCAGATTCAATGAGGAAGGTCTGCTGAATATTCTCTCCAATTTTAGAAACAGGAACAGCAGGGATGTTCACAATGCCACAGCATTCTATGAAGCCAAATTAGACAGTGCAGGAGGAAAACTGAATTTGACAGCAAATATGATGATCAATAATTCCAATGCCAGAAATTTCTCTAATACTATTACTTCGGAAACTATTGCTACTCTGGCAAACCCTATCAGTAAATACAGAATTTATTCCGGGCAGGCCGATATGGAAAAAACTTTTGCCAAGATAAAGACCGAATCGGGACTGAAATATACCCGCATTAAAAATGACTCAGAGTTTAATTTTTTCAATATTGAAAATGATCAGTATGTGCTAAACCCCGGTCGTACCAATACCTTCTTTTACAATGAAGAAAACTATGCCGCTTATGTATCGACCAATTTTAAAATCAATGATAAATGGGATGCTAAGGCCGGGCTCCGTTATGAGTACACTACGCTGGAAGGAGTTTCAATGAATGATAATACTTCAGCAAAGATAAAATATGGTAAATTCTTCCCTACAGCCTATATAAGCTATAAGCCCAATGAAAATCATGCTTTTTCACTCAACTATTCACGGAGGATTTCGCGTCCTTACTTCGGAAATCTGAACCCATTCAAATTTTATACTTCAGAATATGAATACAGCACCGGTAACCCGTATCTGCTGCCTTCATTTTCAGACAATTTTGAATTCGGATATGTGCTGAATAATAACCTGAATATTACTTTATACTACAATTATAATAAAGATAACTGGGACAGAATCCAAATGGTTGGTGATCAAACAAGATATTCTATCGTGAAGAATTTCTATAATGAAGACCAGGCAGGAATCAATGTCAGCTACAATTACAATAAACTGAAATGGCTGGAATCTACTCTTTTTGTGAATGGGTATTATACGAAATCAAAATCCTATGATCCTGCCATTCTTCCGGCACCGGCCGGTTACAGTGCTAATATTAATCTGGACAATAATTTCTTTCTTAATAAAGAAAAGACAGTCACCTTAATGCTAGGGCTTTGGGGCAGTCTTCCGAACAGAAATGGAAACACCTATTACTATACCAATGCCTCTCTGTATACAGGATTAAAATTAAGCCTGATGGATAAAAAACTTCTCGTTAATTTATATTTAAATGATATTCTGAATACCAACCGTGAAAAAGGTATAGAATATTACCCCACTTATACTATAGATTATCAGTACAAAGGTATTACCCGAAATGTTCACCTTTCTCTTACCTATAAATTCGGGAACAATAGTGTGAAAGGAGCTACCAAGCAGGTAAAATTTGAAGAATCCAACAGAGCAGGTGGTAATGGTAATTAAAACCGTATCTCCTCAATAATCTAAAAACGGATAAAAACTATAACTCGGGTCAACAGAATCCTGCTTTTGTCAGGATCTGTTGGCCTTTTTATCAGAAAATTGTACCAAGCTGAATGTTTTAAATCTAAAAAAATAATAAACCATTCCACCGGCAAAATACGCCAGTACATCCAAAATATCTCCTGTAAACCGATGCGATACTCCCGGACAAAGCACTTCAAATAAAAAAGATAAATACAGTACTGAGGTCAGAACAAATTTTAAGTCAGGCTTCCAATGATAGCCTAATAAGTCGTTCATTATATATTCTATCAGGTAACAATACATAGGAACGGTAATACAATCCGTAAAATGATCATTGATCACTGGAATATACAATCCTTTTTTTCTTAATGCAATGATGAATATCCAGGCTATCAATCCCACAAAAAACCAATACGAAATTCTTTTTCTCATCACATATGCAGCAATGCCATTATTACACCGATGAGTACCTGCAGAACTTTTGCCAGAGCATCCTGAATATTACTTTCGTTTTTCTTGTCTTTTTTTCCGGCTTCTTCATAATCAAATATTTTTTTCCCTTCCATATTGATTATATTTTTTTATCACAAATATACTTCAAAATTAGAACAAATGTTCTAATTTTGAAAATAGTATCAATAAAATATTATATTTGTTAAATGATGAAAACCAAAGAAAAAATTTTACTGAAGGCCCTCGAACTCTTTAATGAGAAAGGTTATACTACAATCACTACAAGGCATATCGCTGCGGAGCTCAATATCAGTCCGGGAAACTTGCATTATCACTTCAAACATTCAGAAGATATCATTAAAATACTCTTTCAGGAACTAGTGCTAAAAATGGACGAACTGCTGAATACAATGAAAGAAATGGAAAATAATACACTGGAAAACCTTTATCAGTTTACTTTTTCAACGTGTAAAATATTTTATTCTTTCCGGTTTATATTCGTGAATTTTGTAGATATCTTAAAAGAAATTCCTGAAATAAGATCACAGTATGAAGAGATCCATACCAGTAGAAAAGAAGAATTTCAGATGATCTTTTCCGGATTACAAAAGAATAATATTTTTAAAAAAGATGTACCTGAATTTATGATGGACAGCCTTATCCAGCAGATTTTCATTATTGCCGATAACTGGCTTACCCACAACAGGTTAATTTTAAAACTGGATCAGGAGGCAGCGATATCGCATTATACCTTACTGCAGATGAATCTTTTCTATCCTTTTCTGAATAAAGAACAGCAGAAATTATATGAAAAACAATATATCACCCCTACACCATGATCATCAGGAAAGGAAACACAGCTGATCTTGCGGATATGAAGCTTCTTTTTGCGGAAACCATTACGGATGTCTGCAAGGAAGACTACAATAACGAACAGATTGAAGTTTGGAAGTCAGGTACTGAGAATGAAGAAAGATGGCTAAAAGTAATAGAGAAACAGCACATTTTGATTGCTGTTTCTGAAAATAAAATGATTGGGTTTTGCACTCTCGATCAGGAAAACTATATTGATTTGCTCTTTGTACATAAGGATTATCAGCATCAGGGAATTGCAAAGGCATTGTATACTCAGATAGAACAGGAAGCTCTACAACAGGAGGCATCCATACTAAATGCCGATGTCAGCAAGACAGCAAAACCTTTTTTTGAAAAAATGGGGTTTAAGGTGAATGCCGAACAGACTGTACACCTCAAAGGAGTTGACCTCATCAACTACAAGATGAGTAAAAATCTGATTACATAAAAAAGATGATGCCTGACCAACTGCCCGAATATCATGAATTTAGAATTCCTGTTCCTCAGGAGTTTGAAAATGTATTCACTCATTTCTATTTTGCTGAAAATACTTCTGCTGAGGCTATCGTCAAAACTTTACTTCCCACTTACCAAACCCTGTTATTATTCTGCTTTGGGGAGCAGGCATCCATGTCTACCCGTGAAAAAACAATTATCAGTGTTGATAAGTGTATCGTTTTCGGTCCTGTAAGACAAGCTTTTGATTATATGCTTCCGGCAGGTTCTTCTATACTTGTAGCTAATTTTAAAGATGATGCATTCTTTAGGTTTTTTGGAAAACTTTCTTTTGTCCATACAACAGCTAAACACCCTGATCAACTTCTGGATGAAAATTGCTTTACTAATTTATGGTATGAACTTTCCCACCTCCAGTCTGCTACAGAACAGGTGAATCATATTTTAGAATTCTGTATTCCATATTTACAGGATCAGGATACTATCAGCAAACTTTTAAGTGGTATTGAAAATGATCATTTGAATCCGATAAAAATCGTTTCTGAACAGACGAACCAGACCGAAAGAAATATTCAGCGCAAACAGAAGGAACAATTTGGATATTCTATTAAGGAGATTAACCGTTACAACCGCTTTTTAAAAGCCATAAAAATCATAGAAAAAGAGACCGCAAAGCAGGAAAAAGTTCAGTGGTTTCACATCATCGATGAATGCAGTTATTATGATCAAAGCCAGCTTATTCATGATTTCAAACATTTTTTGAATATTTCCCCTGCCCAATACCTGAAGTTTCAACAGGATATCTGCAATCCTAAATCCTGATCTTCAGATTTCGTTTTCTTACAATTTTTAACATTTCCACTGCTTTACTTTTGTCTTATAAATTTTAAAAAGCAGCGCAATGAAACATTTAATTATTTATGCACACCCTAACGAAGGCAGTTTAAATCACAACATTTTAAACCACGTTATAGAAACGCTTCAGTCTGAACATCACGAGATCAGAATCAGGGACCTTTATCAGATGAATTTCGATCCTGTTTTATCGTTAGCAGATATGCAGGGGCAGCGTAGTGGACAAGTAGCTGATGATATACAGCAGGAACAGGATTTTATTTCATGGGCAGATCAAGTCACCTTTATCTATCCCATCTGGTGGACTGGACTTCCTGCTATCATGAAGGGATATATAGACCGTGTTTTCAGTTACGGTTTTGCCTATCGTTATGACCAGGGAATACAAAAAGGACTTTTAAAAGGGAAAAAAGCCGTTATCATCAATACCCATGGAAAGTCTCATGAAGAATATAAACAAACAGGAATGGATACGGCACTTTCTCTTACTTCTGATCAGGGTATTTTTACCTATTGCGGCTTTGAGATCATCCAACATCTCTTTTTTGACAAAGCCGACAGAGCCTCTGCAGAAGATCTTGAATTATGGAAAAAACAGATCTCAGCAGCTTACCTCCAGCCTGTTCTTAATCACTAAAATAAAATTTTATAATGGCATGGTATTCGCTTAAAGATTGATAAGTAAAATTGTTTTGAACCATTATTTTAAACCATTAAGATTAGTAATTAGTTAATTTTTAACATCACTATATATCTTGATGGTTTAAATATTGGCTTTCGATTAAAAAGTTTCTATATTTGTATCTCATGAAACACTTAAACAGCATATTACGTCTTCCTTTTTTCAGTGAGTATTACTCCCCGACCTATCGTTCGGGAAGACTTTCTATAGCTATTATTCAGTAAAATTATCTACATATATATAGAGCCCGGACAGATACTGTCCGGGCTTTTTCATTTTAAAATTATTCAATATGATCAGTACATTACAAGAAAATGTGGCCATTACTCTTCCTGAGAACGGGTTGGAGGAAAAGCTGAAACTCTCCAAAGAGGAAAACAGAAAATTAACTGTAAAATTGGGCTTTGATCCAACAGCCCCTGACTTACATTTAGGGCATGCGGTGGTGCTAAAAAAACTGAAACAGTTTCAGGATCTGGGACATCAGATTGTGATTGTTGTAGGAAGTTTCACAGCAAGAATTGGTGACCCCACAGGGAAAAATAAGGCAAGAAAACCTTTAAGTTCCGAGGAAGTAGAGCATAATGCCAAAACCTATATCAATCAGCTATCTAAAGTTATTGATGTAGAAAAAACAAAAATCGCCTTCAATTCTGATTGGTTAGACATTCTTGATTTTTCGGAGGTTATTCAGCTGATGTCAAAAGTAACGGTAGCCCAGCTCATGCACAGAAACGATTTCAATAAAAGGTTCGCAGAAAATACCCCTATTGCCATGCATGAATTGGTATATCCTATCCTTCAGGGTTTTGATTCAGTGAAAATTGAATGTGATATTGAAATGGGAGGAACTGATCAGCTTTTCAACTGTACTATGGGGAGGCAGCTCCAGGAAGTTCATCAGTTACCTGCACAAATTGTCATGTGCATGCCCCTTTTAAAAGGACTTGATGGAAAAGAAAAAATGAGTAAATCTCTGAATAATACGATTGGTCTTACTGATGAGCCCAATGAGATGTTTGGGAAAACCATGTCTATTCCGGATTCTTTAATTGATGAATTTATTGAACTCACCACAGATTTCTCACCGGAAGAAAAAGCTGTATTAACATCAAGGATAGAAAATGGAGAAAATCCAATGAATATAAAAAAGCTGATTGCCAGAAACATCATCAGTCAATACCATGATAAAGTCTCTGCCGAAAATGCAGAACTGTTCTTTAATCAACAGTTTCAGAATAAAAATTTTGAGGAGAAAAGTTTTGAGCCTGTTTCGATTGCTATTGTGTTGAATCATCTCCAAAATAAGAAGACTATCCTTGAACTATGTCATCATTTAAAAAACAGCCTGAGTAAATCTGCTGTGCGGAGGCTCATCCAAAGCGGAGGTGTTCAGCTCAATTCTGTCAAAATCATAGAACCGGATCAGGAAATTGAACTTTCAAAGGGGCTTAAGATAAAAATAGGCAAGAGAAGCTTTTTTGAATTAGAGTAAAGAGAGAGAAACCGAAGGCTGGAAGAAGAAAAAAAATAGTTTTCATTCAGTAGTATGGCTATGCTGAGGGATATCCTATTACCAAACACAGGTTCAAATGATACTTCCAGCCTTTTCTTTCAGCTTCTGTTCTCACATAGTGAAATTTAGTGTTTGGAGCTCAGGTTAAATCAATATCTTCGTTATACTAAAAATCAGTATTCAATGAGCTATATCATGGTCGATATAGAATCGGACGGTCCGATTCCCGGGGATTTTTCTATGGTATGTTTTGGTGCCGTGCTTGTAGATGAGGAACTGGACAAGACTTTCTATGGGAAGCTAAAGCCTATTTCCGGAAAATACAATCCCGATGCTTTAGCGGTTTCAGGCTTCACAAGAGAAGAAACCATGGATTTTGAAGATCCTGAAAAAGTGATGTCTACTTTTGAAGAATGGATCAAAACCCATTCTAAAGGAAGACCTATTTTCATCAGTGATAATAATGGTTTCGACTGGATGTTCATCTGCTGGTATTTTCATCATTTCCTTGGGCGAAATCCTTTCGGTTACTCTTCAAGGAGATTGTCTGATCTGTATTGTGGATTGGAAAGGGATACTTTTGCCCAATGGAAACACCTACGTAAAACTGAACACACCCATCATCCGGTAGACGATGCCCGCGGAAATGCTGAGGTTTTGTTATATTTGAAAAAAGAAATGGGACTGAAAATTGCATTGAAATAGCATCACTAATTTTTATCTTCAACATGGATCTTGACCTGCATTACGAAAAAGCCACTGAAACTGATATTGATTTTCTTCTCGATCTGAGAATGAAAACTATGAATCCTCATTATGCTGAATCTCATCTTCCGACCGACAAGGAAACGACTCTTAAAAGGATTCTTTATGAGTTTGATAAAGCTCATATTATTTTCCTGAATCAGGATCCCATCGGGCTCTTAAAAATAAACAGAACTGCTGAGAAAACAGAAGTTCTCCAGCTTCAGATCGATCCCGAATTGCAAGGCCGTGGAGTGGGAAGAAGTATTTTAAAAAATATTCTTGATGAAGCTTCGGAAACAGGAAAAACAGTCTCATTAAGTGTTTTAAAAACCAATAAGGCACAGCAGCTTTATTCCAGTTTAGGTTTTCAAATTGTAGGAGAAGATGAGCATTCTTACTTTATGGAAGTGAAAAATTAACAGGGGCAATTAAAACAAAGAAACACTACTGATTAGCCATCGTTACATAAATCAGCCGTCCACCTTCATCAGCAGACAACAGTATTTTTTTACCATCCGTAAGTTCCACCATAGAACCAGGCGGAATTTCTTTCTGTTCTGTAATATCTTTCATACCGGGTAAACTTTGATTCACCAATACCCATTTCCCCTGATGAAAAGTAAAATATCCTACAGGCATTTTATCCTGCATGGTAAGGTTTTCATTTCGGATGACCTTTCTGGATACATGCCATTTGAATAAATATTGGTTATGATACACCATCAACCTGTGATTTTCAGGCTTCCATACCTCATCATCAAACTTAAAATATAAATCTAAAACAGGCAGGCTTCCCTGATGAGGTGTTCCGCAAAAAGGACATTTGGGTGTACTTGTATTATCAAAGACATACCATTTTTCTGTACAGGCAGAATGATGACAAGGCTGTATTAAATCTACTGTTTTCAGTAAAGCTGTTTCCCATTCATTAGCTGTAGGACGCCTGATAGGATCGTGTAATCCATCTACAAATGCTTTTTTAAACAGATCAGAAAGATAAGGTCCAACAATGGTATAAGGTATATTTTTAGGATCTCCCCAGAAAGTATCCCATTTTCTCAGCTGATCGGTTTTCACATGATTGGTAGGGTCTTCAGGATGTTCCACAAACATTGCTTTCTCTCCCATGGATAGTATTTCGTCTTTTTCAGAATCCAGATCCCATATTTTCCCTCCACGCAGCGGATGCCTTCTTAAAAGGTACATATAAATCAGAGCGGCAAGAGCATGAAGATCCGTTTTCTGATTGGGTAAATACCTATCCGGATCGGTAAGGTTCAAATGCTGCGTTTTTAAAACTTCAGGGGCAATAAAATCCGCTGTCCCGATAACTTCGGGGGGAAATAACTTAGGAACTACAAGACCATCAATATCAATAATACAGGCTGATTTTGTAACCGGATCCACCAAAATATTATTGTAAGAGAGATCGGAATGGGCCAGCCCCATCTGATGCAGCTTTTTAACGCCGCGGCTGATATTGATAGCGATCTGAAAATAGCTCAGCCAATCTCCAAGTTCAGACTGATCAAGCCTTAGTGGATATTGATGATTCCGGAACATTGGTGCTGTAAACCATTTCCCTACTTTATCCTGACCCAGGATATTATCTGAACCCACATATCCTTTAGCAAAGAAGAATTTTTTATTATAAATCGGGACAATAATCCCCGTCAGTTTATTTTTTTCAACAATATCATACGGCCATCTGAATATTTCATTCAGAAAGTATTCCGAAGCATTCCCGTTCTGTATATTTCCCAAATATGTAGAAACAATTCTCATAATCCTTTCTTTCTGTCCTTCATCCAGCGGACTTCGGTAAAAAGCTACCACATAGTCCTTATCAGGCGAAAAGTAAACATCTTTCACGCCACCCCGGATCGGGCTTTCATCAACATATTCATAAGTTTTGGCTGCATCTAAAACAGAAACGACCTTAATTGTTTTTTTCATACTTTATTAATAGATTATGGCCAAAGTTCGGTCATCATGGTTTCCTCTGCTCCAGAAATCCGCCCAGGTCAAAAGCTGCTTATCAATCTCTGCATCACTGAGAAAATCTACCTTTGCCCTGTCATCATTATTCCCACTCAGATCATTAAAGAATAATTTCCAGCTGTCAATATCTTCCAGCTTATTTTCTGTAACAAATTTAGGATCATAGATCCCGTCTGTCATCAGGCTAAGGAAAGAAAAATCTTCCACACAGGTGATTCTAAAACGTGATGCTATCTGATCATTAAAAATTTCTTTCATCGTAATAAATCGGGTACCACCACTGAACTCTCCTACATCCATTGAATTCAGAAGCTGTACTTCTGAAAAATCTTTACTGATAAGGTTAATCGGGCAGTCTCCTACTCCAAAACTGAGAATTACATACCCAAATTCAAATTTTTTAGCCAGAGTAAAGATCAAGGTAGTATGCAGATCATTGATAGATAGACTATGCTCAGCCGCCGCTTTTTCTAAGGTATAATAAACCTCAGTGACACTTTCATATAAATATTTTACAATATTCTGCCCGGCTTCATCTTTTCTATCCCGGGGATATTCAGTATCATAGATTATCCTGACATTTTTTTCAATTTCACGGATTATTTCTGTTGCACTGAAAAACATATTCACCGAATTAACCGCTAATCTGGCCCCTTCCCTTGCGGCCTTTGCCGAGCCTGCTCCATCTGAAACAGAAACTATACTCCAGGAGGAAGAAAGCTCATTGACTGCAAAATCATCATCCCTGAATTTTCCTTCGTGGGCATGAGAACGGCCCCGTTTAGAAACCACAACAATTTTTTTGTCTAAAAAATTACCTTTATAGGAAGTCTCATCCTGTTTAGGAAACTCAGCATCCTGAGCACTTGGAATATTTTTCCACAAATCTTTAGGGTTAGCATTGACAAACAACTGTATGGGTTTTATCTCCATGCTGCCTTCATCATGGGTATGAAAGAACTGGATATCTAAATGATATACATTACTCGTTACCGGGGTTCCTGACAGGGTATTGTTTTCGAAAACAAGTCCCGTTTCTTCAAGATTTCCTATACTTTTAATCTCTATATTCGGAAACATTGCCAGGTCAAAAATGAATTCATAAAACTGTTTTGAATTGGCATTTTTCAGGACCCAATGGGCCTCTTTAAATTCCTCTTTTTCTCGATCAATAACAGTTTTTTCCATGGTCTTTTTCTGAGTTCCAAAATAAATTTTAGGTATTTTCATGCGTTGTATATTCAGCAATTAGTACTATAATTCTATCCCATATTTTCTAACCCGGATAATGAATCTTTTTTTTCAGCTCAGTCCTGCTGCTAGCCCAACGTCCTGTTAATATCAAAACCTTCACTGGAAAACCCATAATAATCCGATGTACCACACCATGGGCATTTGTTATATCCTTCTCCCTGCAGACAGTGGATACCTCCACAGGAACAGGTTGCCAGTGCAATAGGATTAGCACAATGAGGACATGAAGTTCCGCCCTGTAATTCTTCTATGGAAATTTTCAGTATATTTTTCTGGGAAGAAGAAAGTCTGAAATACGCTTTTTCATCAATTTTATAGGCTCCATCCAATTTGTAATATCTCGTAGACATTCCGGGTATACCTGATGCGGCAAATGTTTTTTTAAACTTCATCAAATACAGCTTTTCTGTTTCTGAACATTTACCGTTTAAAACCACAAAATTATTATCCGGAAACCGTTGTTCCATTTCCGGGTCCACCTTTTCTAAAATAACAGAATCTATCTTAGAAAGATTAATTCCTTCTTTTTTAGCCTCAGTAACACTCTGGCTGGTGGTTTTTATGGAATCTGTCACCCATTTGAAAAACTCTTTATAGGAATTTTCATCCGTATTGTTAAACAATAAAACATTATCTGCCAGGGAGCCCAGTAGTTTATAGTTTGTATTCTCACCTATAGAAACAGCAATAGTATTAGCTTTTCCGCCATATTTGGTATTCCACCTATCAATGGCTTTAGTAGCATCATCAGTGGGCACTCCATCGGTAAATAAAAAAACAATAGGCTTCCAGTCTCCTTTCCTGTCATAAGTTGTTTTCACAATATCACGGTCTATACAATCCATGATTTTAATAAGACCCTGGGATAAGGATGTCCCGCTTCCAATAGGAATTTTTGGAGGGTAAAAGCTGATGATATCCTGGAGAGGGACAATAACCTCCGCCTCACCGGCAAAACCTACCACAGAAATATAAACGGTTTCCAGCGAGTAGGGATCTTTTTTCAATTCTCTTACAATATTGGCGATACCTTCCTGTACCTGCTCAATAGGTTCTCCTACCATAGATTCGGAGATGTCTACTAAAAAATAAATAGGTAGTCTTCTCATGGTTGTAAAGACAGTTTTTTAAATAATAATATTAAGTTCAGATGGTGGCGGGGGAAGTGTTATGTTTTCTCCTGTACTTTGGGAGTGCCCACCCTGTGTAATGGAAGAACTTACCCATTTGAAAAAAGAGGAAAGTGTAATGGCATCTGTAGCATCCAGCTTTACCACATGATCAGTAAGTTCTTTAAGATACTGCTCGTCCGCTTTTGGACCTGCTGCACAGCCTACAATAGCTCCAAATTCAAGCCCTTTGATCACCGGGATCATCTGCCTGTATTTCTGAATATCTGAGGGTTTTCCATCTGTAAATATGAAGAGTAAAGGCTGCCAGTCTCCTTTCACTTCAGAAGTTGCTTTTATCAGATCTTTCTGAACGAGCTCCGAAACCATTTCCAAAGCAGCTCCTGTATGGGTGGGTCCACTATCCGGGCAGGTAATTTCCATAGGATAGAAACTCGCAAGATCCACCAGGGGAACATTATTTTTAACTTCTCTGTCAAAAGTAATGACACTGAGATGAAGGCTCTCCATCGCCTGCGGATCTGTACGAAGCATACTGATAAGCCCATTGAATCCGTTATTCAGGGCCTGAATTGGCTCTCCGTTCATAGAACCTGAGGTATCCAATAAAAAATAGGCTAATAATCTTCTGGTCATTATAAGACAAGTATTAATTGGGAAGCCGGCGGAGGAAGTCGAAGACTTCCAAGCCGGCATTCATTTTTATGGTTAATAGAAATAAAGTCTAGTTTGGGTAAGCGTACTGCTGTCTCAGAATATCAATAAAGTTATCTGTCTGGTGCGGCTCTCCCACTGCCCGGAATTTCCAGTCGCCATTATGGCGGTATGCTTCGGCAAAAACCATTGCACACATTCCGTTCATGCTTGAATCTCCGGATAAACTATATTTTGTAATCTCTTTTCCTGAAGCATCTACTGCACGGATAAATGCATTGTCGATCATTCCGAAATGCTGATTATTGCTTCTTCCCTGATAAATGGTAACTACAAAAACAATTTTCTGATAACTTTGATCCAGCTGATCCAGCTTAACAATGATCTGCTCATCATCCCCATCTCCGGCGCCTGTTCTGTTGTCTCCGGTCAGCCATACATTTCCACTTGGATGCTGCATAGAATTAAAGAAGACCACATCACCCTGATAAAGCCCCATCTGTCTTCCGTCATTGGTTTGGACTGTTCTTCCAAGATTGGCTACTTTTCCGTTTCCGTCTAAAAGGAACGCTACTGCATCAAGATCATATTCAGCTTCTTTATTAAATAATTTTCCAAAGAAACCTCCTTGTTTTCTTACATCCCATCCTAAACCGATCGTAACTTTCGAAAGGTCATAAATACTTTCTCCACGGTCATTTTTTCTTAAATCAATCGTCTGACCTTTCTGTAAATTAATTGCCATAGTTATCGTTTTGTGTGTTTGATAATTTATTTAATGATTTGTCCTTTATAATATTTTTCCAGGAAGAATCCTAAATCTGCTCTGTAGCCTATTCCGGAAGCTTCAAACTTCCAGCTTCCATTTCTTTTATACAGTCTTCCAAACTCAACTCCCGTTTCAATAGAAAAATCTTCATCCAGTTCATATTTTGCAATTTCCTGGCTGTTATTATTATCCACTACTCTGATATATGAATTTCTTACCTGTCCGAAATTCTGTCTTCTTCTTTCAAAATCCTCTATCGTTACTACAAAAAGGATTTCTTCCACTCTTGCATCTACCTTTTCAAGATCTATAACAATGGCTTCATCATCATCTCCGTCGCTGTTTTTACCGTTTGGATCATCACCGGTATGCGTTAATGCACCATCCGGAGACTGTAGATTATTATAAAAAACAAAATATTCTTCGCTTACTAATTTTCTGTCGGAATCAATCATGATGGCAGAAGCATCCAGGTCAAAGTCATAGCCTGTTCCTTCATTCGGGTCCCAGCCTAATCCTATTGTCATTTTGGTCAGCCCCAGTTCAATCTTTTGTCCTTTCTGTAAATTAATTGCCATAATGTACTATGTTATAAATTATTTTTGCCTTAAGTTAAATTTGATTTATGAACTGACCAAATTTATTTATAAAAAATAATCTGGACACTACACCTTTGTGTAGTAGAATTCCACAAAAAAAGTCCAATTTTTCAATTGAACTTTATAAGGTATATTATGTGAAATTTATTCTTGAAAATTTTTATCCGAAACCGCAGCATTTCTTGCTTTTGCCAACATCGGAATAGAAATCAGTCCCATTACCAGCATAATGACAATCTGAAGCGGCAGGGAAATAAATGAATAGGTAAGTCCCATCTCACCTCCCAGATCAGCACTTTTCCCTATGGAAATAAAGAGTGCCATAAATCCGTATTTCATCGCCAGGTTATACGCCCCGATTCCTCCGCTTGCAGGAATGATCATTCCTAATGTTCCTACAACAATAATAAAAAAACCATCTGCCATTGTAAATCCTGAAGTTTCAGGAAGTGCAAAACATACCAGGTATGCCGCAAAATAATAGGAAATCCAGATTCCTAAGGTATACAGGATAAACTTTCCTTTCTCTTTTAATTTAAAAATGGTGGTCAGGCCCTGAAAAATCCCGTCTATAAAATTGACTATTTTCCCTAAAAAAGGAACGCCTGCAAGTTTCTTTTTAAATACAAAAAACAGAACTGTTCCTCCTGCCAATATCAGAAGAACAAGTAAAATCTTATTAGGATTGATACTCACTCCTGAATTTTCGTAGAAAGAAAGAATAGCATCATATTTAAAGAGCAAAGTCAGTCCAAGAAAACCAAGCATACATATAAGGTCTACCACCCTTTCCAGAATGATGGTCCCAAAAGACTTATCTACCGGTACTTTTTCCACTCCGTATAAAGCTGTTGCTCTTGCCAGTTCCCCACTTCTGGGAATCGTAAGATTCATAAGATATCCAAATGATATAGACCAAAGTGCATTGGAATTGGAAATCCTGTGCCCCATCGGTTCCAGCATCAGATTCCAGCGAATTGCTCTGAACCAGTAAGCAAGAAGCCCAAAAACAGAAGCAAATAATACCCAAAGGTAATTTGCCTTAGCTAACGATTTTTGAATCACTTTAAAATCAAGTCCTTTTAAGGCAAGCCATAAAAAAAAGCCTGCAAAAGCAAGCGATATTACTATTGTAAGTATTGATTTTAAAGGATTTTTTGATGTTTTCTCCATGAATTAGGTAAGAAGATTTGTTTTTTCATCCGGGAAAACTATTTTCGGCTGGAAATCTTTTGCTTCTTCAGGAGTCATTTGTGCATAAGCAATGATAATGATAATATCATCCCTCTGTACTTTTCTGGCTGCCGGGCCATTAAGGCATACTTCTCCAGACTTTCTTTTCCCTTTGATAACGTAGGTATCGAAACGCTCCCCGTTATTCACATTAACAATATAGACCCTTTCTCCCACCACCAAACCGGCAGCTTCAATAAGATCTTCATCTATTGTGATACTTCCTATATAATTAAGGTCTGAGGCCGTAACTCTCACCCTATGAATCTTGGACTTAAAAACTTCTATTAACATGTTGCAAATTTATTAATAAAAATTAATAAAACAGGTGTGTCTTATCATTTTAAAACTCCCACAAACACAGCCATTTATTTTTACAAAATATAAAAATTTTGAATTTTAATTACAGAATTAACAAACATATGCTCAAAAACATTAAAAGTTTACACACAATTTAGGATTTAATAAATACAGGAAATAATATTAATTTTTTGCTAAAGTCAATACACATAAGCATTTGGCATGATTTTAGTAGCCCGTAACGTAGATTTTTCGTGGAAACCCGAATTATCATATTTTAACCATTTTCACGTAAAAGTAAAAAAATTGCGCAAGTTTTAATAAAAAAATTGCACAATTAGAAAATAGTATTATATTTGCTATAATTACGAACTAACTTTAATATTAAAAATTATGAACAAGTCTGAATTAATCGACGCAATCGCAAAAGATGCAGGGATCACTAAAGTTGCAGCTAAAGCTGCTTTAGAATCTTTCATTTCTAATGTAACTACTACTTTAAAGAAAAAAGATGGAAAAGTTTCTTTAGTAGGATTTGGTACTTTCTCAGTAGCTGAGAGAGCTGCTAGACAAGGTATTAACCCTGCAACTAAAAAACCAATTAAAATTGCTGCTAAAAAAGTTGCTAAATTTAAAGCTGGAGCTGATTTATCAAATGCAGTTTCTGGTGTTAAGAAAAAATAATCATTCAGATTACAAAAATTCAAGGGCTGTTTCTTAGAAACAGCTTTTTTTTATGGTGTAAATCCCCACATTTCCTATCTCCTATTCCGGCAGAATAAACTTTGAATATCTATAATCCATGATTACCTTGACTAATCAGAAATAGACGTAAAACAGTGTTATGTAAAAGGCTGGGAATAATAAAATAAGCGCTGAGTAATTTTCAACGCTTGTATTTTAACTTTCTGTCTAAAAAACTATGGTGCCAGTCTGGAAATTTTCCAATCCAGGTCTTCAAGTTGATAAATGATTCTATCGTGAAGGCGGTTTGGTCTTCCCTGCCAGAATTCGATTTCGTATGGTTTTGCTATATACCCTCCCCAATTATCCGGTCTTGGAACTTCAGTATTTTCATATTCTTTTTCCAGATCTTTCAGCTTTTCTTCCAAAAATTCCCGGTTAGGAATAACCTGGCTTTGAGGAGAAACAGCTGCTCCCAGCTGGCTGCCTTTTGGTCTTGAGTGAAAATAACCGTCACTGAGATTCTCAGCTATTTTTTCCAGATTAGCTTTAATAATAATCTGTCTTTCAAGATTCGGCCAAAAGAAATGAAGACAGGCTTTATGAGTATGTGCTATTGCTTTTCCTTTTCTGCTGTCGTAGTTTGTATAAAAAATGAATCCTTCATGGGTATAAGCTTTAAGCAATACCATTCTGGTTCTTGGACACCCATCTTCTTCTAGTGTAGAAACCGCCATAGCATTGGCTTCAGAGATCATTTCGCTCTCATTAGCCTCCAAAAACCAGTCTCTGAACTGCTCAACAGGATTTTGTTTTATCTCACTTTCAATAAGTTGGGATTTATCATACACTTTTCTTTTGTCATGCAGGTTTTCCATAAATATTTTTTATTAAATTTGAGTATGAATCACTCATACAAAGGTAAAATATTAATCTCGACCCCTGACATTTCCGGCGATATTTTTTCAAGATCGGTAGTGCTGGTTATTGAACATAATGAAAGTGGAGCATTTGGTTTGATATTAAATAAAAAGAACAGCCAGATGAGTACTAAATTCAAAGATTTCTTTGATTTCAAAATTGAAGTTTACGACGGCGGACCTGTAGAAAATGATAAAGTTTTTTTTATTGTAAAAGGGAAGAAAGTAACAGAAATTTTCACTGATATCACAGATGAATTCTATCTTACGGAAGACATTGAGCGGATTATCAATGCTGTGTTGAACAATGAGCTTGACATTCAGGACATCAAGATCTTTTCCGGATATTCCGGATGGTCTCCCAATCAGCTGGACACAGAGGTTCAAAGAAAAGTGTGGACCGTAGTGGATGTATATAATCTGGACTATACTCTTCCTAATGATCAGACACTCTGGAAATCTATTATGCAGAATCTTGGTGGAGAATTTTTACTTTGGGCTAATTCTCCTGAAGACATTTCATTGAATTAATAACCGATCTATCTATAGTTTGAATATAATTAACAAATTTTAAGATTATGTTAACTAATTTTTAAAAAAGTTTTTCCGTTATTTGAAAAACCAAAATCAATAAAAATGAAAGGTATAAGATTACTTGCTTTATCCATCTTTTGTATAGCATTTTTATCATTTACCCCTATTAACAAGAAATACATAATCATAGACGCCGGTCATGGTGGAAATGATCTTGGTTCAGTATATGGGCATTTTTCTGAGAAAGACATTTCATTGAATATTGCTAAAGAAATTCAAAAGATTAATGAAGGTCAAAACAAATATGAAATCGTTTTAACACGAAACGATGACAGCTATCCCAGCCTTTCTGAAAGAACAACCCAGATTAACAGTTTAAATCCTGAAATGGTCATCTCCCTTCATGTTAACAGATCTCCTCAAGAAGAAACGGTACAGCAGGGAACTGAAATCTATGTTCAAGACACAGAAAATTCTAAAAAGCTGGCTGAAAAAATTTCTAAAAAATTTGATGCACGCAAAATTGAAGGGCGTAACCTTCATATGCTGAGAGAAACCAAAGCTCCCACTGTATTGGTAGAACTTGGATTTATTAATAATTCCAAAGACCGGGAATATATAACCAGTGAAAAGGGGCAAAAAGAAATCGCACAAAAATTCGTTGACGTTTTCGACGAATATTAAGAATAAGAAACAATTTCTGATTTACTCAGAATAAAACCCGGTAAAGGACTTTGTTGTTGTTTACCGGGTTTGTCAATTTTTATTGAAAACTGTTTCTCCAGCTTTCCACCAGCTCCGTAAAACGGGTGTTTGCAAAAGTTTTATTTCTTATTTTACCTACAGAGAATATACCTTTTTCATCCGAAATCATTAAAATCTCTTCAGCTTTCTGGGATTCAAATGCTATGATTTCATGTTCCTGAATATCGGCAAGATTATTTTTATGCAGATGCGTTACAAAGTTTTCCATTAATGGAGAGATGTAAGCCCCTTCCGACTGTTTTGGAACTTTAATAACATTGCCTTCCAAAAATAAAAGGTTTCCTGAAGTAGCACGTGCAATTCTTTTATTGGGATTCAAAAGAATCACATCATCCAGGTCATTTTCCTGTGCATAAATCCCACCGTAAATATTTTCCGGGCAATGAACCCTGATATTGCTTAACAGGTTGTTATTAACGTTAATTTCCTTAATCAGATCCATCTCTAAAGGTCTTCCATGAACAGCCAAAACATCATCCATTTCCACAACTTCATAAAAATAGGAAACTGAAGATTTTGCCAGCGTCACGCCATCAGTGTTTCTGAAAACCTGAAAATTGATAATCCCGTTCTGAATTCCTTTTCCATCAATAATATCTTGTTGAAAAATATTCTGAAAAAATTCCAACGTATACGTAAGAGGAATATTCATTCTCATCTTTCGCATGGAAGCCATCAGAAAGAAGTAGCACTCTTCATCCATGATCAACCCTCCATTCTTTACGAAGAAAGAAACTTTCACAGTATCGCCCCAAAGAAAGGCTCTATTCTTTACATTTAATGTATCTGAAGTAAAATATTGATTTTCCAATTTTTGCTGTGATTTATTTATAAAAAAATAATGAACGATAAATCGTTCATCAGTTTTATCATTTCATATCGTCCGACATTATGCCGCACCTAACTTTATCCTAAGATTTTCAATAAGGTTTTCCCAATACATTGCGTTTTCTTCTTCATCTCCTTCTTCACAGAAATCTGTAATATTAAGAGCTAAATCTTCTGTAATATCATCTATTGTGATAGTCATTTCAAAGAAATTTTTAGTTCCTTCATCCTCTTCCCATCTGAAACGTACGAAACCTTCAGGCTTATATCTGATTAAAGTAGCTTTTTCTGCAGGTCCTCCTCCCCAGCTAAAAAAGAAATCATCGCCTTTCTCTGTCACCTCATCCGCAAACCATTCAGACAACCCCTCTGCAGTCGCCAGATATTCATATAAAATCTCTGATAAACAGTGCATTGGAAATTCGTAATGGACTTTATGTTTCGCCATATAATCTTTGTTTTTATCGTTCCGCAATATATAAATTAATTTTTTTATTACACAAAAAAGCAATTACTTTTTTAAAGAATCTGTATGATATTTATCAGAGGGATTAAATCTACATTATGTTAAATACCAGCAATTAAAGTTACCATGTAAAGCATAAAAAAATCCCTCCGATTTGGAGAGATTTAATCTTTAATTTTCATTCAGTATATCAAGTATAATCTGACAACCTTGCCTAATTTCATCCATGGAGAGAGTTAATGGTGGAGAAATTCTGAGATATTCATTTCTGTACAGCTGCCAGAAAACAATAAGTCCTTTTTCCATACATTTTTTGGCAACCTCCAGTGTATATTCCGGGGTACCTAGGTTTACAGCCAGCATCAGACCTTTACCATTGATATTTTTAATTTTGGGGTGTACCAGCAGCTCTCTGAATAATTTTTCTTTTTCTGCTACCTCATTCATCAGGCCACTTTCCAGCACTTCCTTTAAAGTAGCATAGCTTGCTGCTGCAATCAGTGGATTTCCTCCAAAGGTAGTAATATGCCCCAGCTTTGGAGAATGGGATAATGTTTCCATAATTTCTCTGGAACTCATAAAAGCTCCTACAGGAACTCCTCCACCCATTCCTTTTCCCATAACCAGGATGTCAGGGACAATTCCAAAATGCTCAAAAGAAAATAGTTTTCCCGTTCTTCCAAAACCAGGTTGGATTTCATCAAGAATTAACAGTGCTCCTACATCTTCACATCTTTTTTTCAGTTTGATCAGATAATCATCATTGGGAACTAAAAACCCTGCTGCCCCCTGAATAGTTTCTAAAATAACACAGGCTGTTTTGTCTGTAATTTTTTCAAGATCTTCTTCATTATTGAACTCAATAAAAGAGATCATAGGCAACAAGGGACGAAATTCTCTTTTGTGGTTTTCATTTCCTGAAACACTTAATGCTCCATGTGTATTACCATGATAAGAATTTTTGAAAGAAATGATTTCTTCTCTTCCCGTATATCTTTTTGCTAATTTTAAACTTCCGTCAATAGCTTCTGCCCCACTATTTACCAAATAAGTAACTTCTAATGGCTCCGGTGTAGCTTTTGCAAGCAACTGGCATAAAGCGACAGGTTTCTCCTGGGCATATTCACCATAAACCATTACATGAAGGTATTTATCTGCCTGCTCTTTGATAGCATTGACAATTTTAGGATGTGAGTGTCCCAATGTATTGGCAGAAACTCCGGCTACAAAATCCAGATACTTTTTACCGTCAGTTCCATAAATATAGTTTCCAACAGCTTTTTCAACCTCAAAACCTGCAGCAAATTTCGTTGTCTGTGCCTGATATATAAAAAAGTCTTTATGCATTTCCATCGTCTCAAAAAATTTCAGCAAAGCTATAAAAGATTCGTCAAATGCCGAAATTATTGATTGGGAATAAAAAGATCACCCTTAGTAAATTAAGGGTGATCTTTAATTGAAATATTAAGATTTGTTTGATCTACAATACTTTTTCTACCGTTACATAACTGTTATTAGTCACATTATACGTGGTAGTTCCACTTACCTCTGAAATGGATTCCAAAGTAATATACTGTCCCTGAACAGCATACACAGAAAAATCTAAATTGATTTTACGGTTAGTGCCATCAAAATTGACTGTTTCTTCCAACAACTGAAACCTCTTCACATCATTCACATATAAACTGGCTCCTAATCTGTTGCTAAAAGAACCTGCAGCACCTGTAAAATTCAGGTTTACATTAATCCGGTATAATCCTGTCTGCCGAACATACAATCTGTTAAGATTAACACCTGTTGTAGGTACATTTGTTTTAAGCTTTAATGGATCTGCAAGGAAGTTAGGTTTATCAATAAGGGAGTTTATAGGCAACAAAGCAGTACCTGTAGTTGTTGAAACAGCATTCAGCTGAAACCTTGAGATATTATCAGATTCTATTTCAAAAGCTTTACTCCAGACCAGCCCATCAAAAACCATTACCTCGCCTGTACTTTTGACAAACAAAAGCAGCCCTCGCAACACCTCTATTCTTGACCCCGGAGCATTTACTCCTGTATAAGGAAGATCTACTTCTGCATCTACTGCAGGAAGTCCAAAACCTTTTACTCCTGCTGCTTCATTCGTATTGGTAATATACATCATTACCTGATCGTTTCCATTGGCATTTGAATCAGGGCTAGGAATATTTGTAAAATTCACCTGTGCGCTGTAGATATTCATGATGAATAAAGACAGTCCGAATATATATTTTTTCATCTTAAAAAGCTTTAATTAAACGTGCTGCAATATAAGAACTGATCGAATTGGAGTCTGTACCATAGGCTGCCAGTGATCCTCCTGATCCACCAATCGTTCTAATGGTAGGTATAACTCTGAGCTCAGCGTTAACTGGTAAAGAAATAGTCTGAGCAAAACTGCAGGTTTTATTTCCTTGTGTATCTACAATAAATATGAGGGAATAATTGGACTTGGTAACAATTGTTTCCCAAGCACCATTTGAGGTATACCTAACCTGTAATGTCAGTTTAAATTCCGTAACCCCTATCTGAGCACCCAGGGAACCACCGGTAAATCCTAAAGCCGCCGCTACATCGTAAATCCCAGCTTGTTTTATGGTCACACTACTTGCGTTCTTCAGTCCAAGGTTATCGACAAGCACTTCACTTTTATCATCCGGAGCCAAATAGACTGCAGAACCTGTTGAAAGACATAATCCTAAACCGAATGCAATACAAGGAATTGAAATTCCCGAAGAGATTCCCAGTCTCGAGCCTTTCGGCTGATATATCCCTTGTATCTGTCTTGCCGGATTCCAGGCATAGCCATCATATTTATAATACTGATCATCATTCTTACTGTAGATAAGACCACCAATAAGGTTAGGATAATCATTATATAGATCCGTTACGGCAGCATTATACTTTGGAAAAGTAGTAAAGGTATTGGAATAAGGTAATATGATCCCTTTGGTTCCATCCTGAACCTTAACGATATTTTTACTGCTGTAAATATTTCCTCCAATACCCACTTGCGCCTGTAGAAAGTATTGAGAAAAAAGTGCTACAATTAATATTATTTTTTTCATCTTATTGCATATTTATTTTTTCAACAATAATTTCTGATATGGAATTTCCTGTGGTATTCATTGCGAAGTACATATTAGATCCCAAACAACCTCCGATTGACATGGTTTGGTTTCCAAAAAATCTCAATCTTACTCTATCATTTACATTAAAAACCCCTACATAAGTAAATGCTAATGATTGGCCTACATCTACAGACCCTACAGGTATTGAACCTAGTGAAAGTAATCCTCCTGTAGTATTGCTTACAGTATTGTTAATAGGTCTCCATGTTGTTCCGTTATCAGAACTAACTTCCAGATTCAATCTGGAAAACAGGTTAGTGGTTGCTCCTACACACAGCGCTTCTCCTACATCCAATGCTCCACTTTTAAATGAAAGTTTAAATAAACCTCTTGTTTTAAAAGTGATCATATTACTTGTAGTACTTACCAATGCAATATCATTTGAAATTTCATTCAAAGCAGGGCTGCTTGACGTAAAAGCTACATCTGTCGCAGCACATTGCCTATCGGATCCTATTAAACAGATATTAGGTGGAAAAATAGTACAAGGCTGACAGGTAGTGGTAGTGGTCCCACTTCTTATAAAGCGGGCCATTTTATTATTTTTCATCACAGTAACAATCGGATCTGAGATCTTCCAGCTTGTACCGTCGTTCTGAACAATACTTCCTGTTTCTCTGTTGAAAATTACAGAACCCTGAGTTCCATCTCCGATAGTACCTGTTAGTGAAGTAGGAAGAACTCCTGCGGTATTGGCTCTTGGCATTCTGGCCGCAAAATTATCCTGCTTCACATGCAGTTGCGTTCTGGTATCGGGATCAAAAGTGAGACTTTTAGAAATCCCAACCTGTGCACTCACCCCAATGGAGATAAGAGAGAACATGATAATAGATTTTAATTTCATATCATTATTTTTTTTCAATTTGACATAATAAATTTAATAAATATTATGATACCAAATATTACAATTGTATTAAAAAAAAACAATTTCAAAGAAATAAGGTCATTCTATCAAAAAAAGAAGAGCCGAAATGTGAATTTTAAAGAACAAAACACGAGGTTAATCCTTATATAACAATAGTTTACGATTTAATAATTCACCATAAAATATTCCCTTTAAATCAGGAAAACTGTTCAAAAAAATCCAAAATACATCACTAATTAGTGAATTTAAATGACTGAAATTTCCACTTCATATTGAAGTGGAAAAAAAAATATCCGTTTCACAAATTGTGAAACGGATATTGATATTTTATTTTCTGACTCTTTTTGGCTTCTTTGCCTCTTCTTTAGCCTTTTCTTTTTCTATAGCATTTTGAGCTTCCTCATAGAGCTCATTATCTCCGGTATATATGATTTCTTCATTATTAGGAGTATCTACAAGAATATCCTGCCATTTCCTGATCCTATCTTTAGTATTCCAGTTAAAGTCAGGGAACTTCTTTTTTGCCGGTTCTATTTTACTCATAGGATAAGTATCTGATGTAGCTCCAATACTGCAGGAAATAATTTGCAGTCCTTTTTCTTCAAACAAAGCCCCAATAATACCGCAGGCAGAAAGTGTGATTCCTATTCTTTCCGGTTTTTTAGTCTCCTGGTCCGTATCATCTACATAAGCAATAGACTGTGCATTTCCTACCACTCTTGCTTCTTTAATGTCATTATTTTCATAATAAACGGTCATGAACTTTCCTTTCACCTGGTTGAATTCATCTTTTAGATTTAATGAATCTACCTTACTGATAGCAAGAGCATTTCCAATGACTTTCAATGAATCTATATTTTCATTTTTGGTGTTAAAATATGCTTCTACCTTATCACCCGTCACCTGTTTTTCTCCACTCCAAAGAATAGGTTTTGTGTACATATGCATTACTCCGTCCGTTTCATTGAAAGCAATAGAGTCTGCTCTACCCTGGGCATTAGATTTGTAAATACGGGCCTTTTTATAGGCTCGTAAAAAGCTTTTCTTTACTTTGATATCTAAAGAATCCGGTCTTTGGTACGAAAGGATTTTTTCGGCAGCAAAATAAATTGAATCTTTTTCCATTACTTTTACAGCGTAGGGGCTTTTGGTCATCATGGCAGAATCTTTTTTCTCAAAAATTTCACCATAACCACCTTTGATGTACCTTCTTTCTTTAGGATCATCAAGCATTACATTTCCTGTTGCCTTACCAAAACCGGTGATCTGGTTGAAATACATATCATCTCCGGTAAGGATTTTGTCATTGTAGAAGATCTTGGAATTTTTATTCAGGAAAGCTTCCTTAGTTTCCATCCTATAGGTACCTCTTTCCGTATATATCCTGTTTTTAGGATTAGCTCTGTTTGTAATAGTAGTAGGACCAAAAAACTCAGCCACTTTCGTGTTCTGATTCTGCTTGATGTTGACACCTTCGATAATATATTGTGCATTGTCTATTTTAACATTACCCACAAAATCTATCATTTTGGTGTTTAGAAAATAGGTCGCAGACTTTGTATACATGACATTACCCTGGCTGTCATTAATGGTCCCTCCGGTATTAAAATAAGCCTGATTGGAAAGCCTGTCATAATAAAGAATATCTGTTTTTATAGTCTGCTTGGGATCTGTAAGGACAACATTTTTGCGGGCAACACCTTTCTGGGTATTACCATCATATTCCATTTCCCCCGCTGTAATTACTGATCCATCAGTATTTTGAAGCCTTGTATTGCCTATTGCTTTTACAAAATTCTCTTCATTATACAGCACCACTTCGTCTGCTGTAAGTATGGATCCCTGATGTTCAATCTGAACATTCCCGGTAAAGTATTGATTACCCTCGTATTTTGCAGGATCTTTTATAATTTTATCCGCATGGATAATTTTTATTTTATCTTCAGGTCTCTGCGGTTGTGGTTTTGCCGTTGAAGGATTCTGTAGATACGGATCTCTTTTCACAGGAATTTTGTCCTGCGCAAAGCCAAGCGTAGAAATACAGAGTAACAGAAAAAGGATTATTCTCATTAATTAGTCATTCTTAGTGCCATAGAAATACAGCGAATGAGAATCAATTCTTACGCCAAATGCTTCTTCAATGGCTTCTTTGATTCCTTGAATTCGTGGGTCACAGAATTCGATAATCTCTTCAATCTCTTTATCAGAGTCTTTTTTATAGATCACAAGGTGATCATGCTGCTTGTCAAAATAAGACTTCTCATAAGACGAAGAGGTTAACGTTTTTTCTCCAAACTGATGCTTACGAATAAGGCCTGCATCAAGGAAAATCTCAATAGTATTGTAAATGGTCGCTTTGGAAACATGATACTTTTTCTGCATCATCAGAAGATACAGATCATCAACATTAAAGTGATGATCCATATTATAAATCTCTTCCAATATCGTATATCTCTCAGGTGTGTTTCTAAACCCCTTTTCTAATAAGTAGTTTCTCAAAACATCCTTGATCAAAGCTATATTCTTTTCTTTTTGTACTGTATCCATTAAAAAAATTATCTACAAATTTATCGATTTTTATTTAAATAGATAGTATGGTTGTATCCCCTTACGTTTAAGAATTGTGACGGAAGTACCCAGACTGTTCAATTTTATTATCGTAAACAGTAAGTTCCGTAATCGGTGCAGATTCCACTTCAACGTTATGAGAAGACACTCCCCAAGCCTTAAAGTCATCACTTCCTATATACTTCACAAAGTTGTAAATATTAAGGGTAATCTTCTGTTTAACAGTTAAAAGGATATCGTTGATATATGTATTATCTATAATTACATACTTCAAATCCGGCGGTATGTTATGAGCTCTTAAAGAGGGATGGCTACTTCTTGAAGGAATAGTACCATCTGCCATTAAGTCTTTCAGTACCATATTGAAGTAATCATTAATTCTTCGGTCTACTTTAAATCCTAAAAGGAAATTAACTTTATAAACTGTTCCCGGAAGAATTTCGTCTACCGTATATTTGAACGTATATGGATCCTCCTGATTGACAATACTTAGGATGAAATAGTGATCAGCTCTTTTTGGCTGTTTTTTAATGATAGAATAGATAATTTTTGATTCTACCTCATCATTTCTTTTCGCTCTGCTCAGATAAGCAAGATTCGTTGCATATTTTGGAATGGTTTCATCCAGTTTCATGTCTTTAATGATAGACACATATTTCTCTATTTTTACATACTGGATAAAATTAGCTTTGATTAGTCTACCGTTGTACCATGCATACATACATACCGCGATAAATCCACCTAACACCATTGTTAACCAACCTCCGTCTACAAACTTGATAACATTCGCATAGAAGAACCCTGATTCAAGGAACAGATATACAATAGCAAATCCTATAATAAAGATTTTATTGACTCTTGTACGGCTTAGCCAGAACAATAGAAGTATGGTTGTCATCAGCATCGTAATGGTGATCGTAAGTCCGTAAGCAGCTTCCATACTTTCCGATTTCTGGAAGAATATAACCACTACGAAACAAAATGCCATCAGCCCCCAGTTTATTCTTGGAATATACATCTGCCCTTTAATCCCTGAAGGATATTCAATGTGCTGATTTGGCCAGAAAGAGATAGACATTGCTTCTGAAAACATCGTAAATGAGCCCGTAATTACAGCCTGACTGGCAATGATTGCCGCTGCAGTAGCTAAAATTACACTTGGTAAAACAGCCCACTCCGGCATGATTCCAAAGAAAGGATTCACTCCGTTGTGCACCTGCTGATAGTTATCAAGCAGCCATGATCCTTGTCCCAAATAGTTTAGAATAAGCATTACTTTAACAAAAATCCAGCTTATCCTGATATTTTTTGCTCCACAGTGCCCTAAATCGGAATATAAAGCCTCTGCCCCTGTTGTACAAAGGAAAACAGCTCCCATAATCACAATAGCACTCGAGGAATGAGTAATCAGATTATAGGCGTATATGGGATTAAAAGCTCTCAGAATTTCAATATGATCGAAAATATGAAGTGATCCGGAAACTCCCAAAACCAAAAACCAGGTTACCATGATAGGTCCGAAAAACTTACCAATAGAGGCTGTTCCGAACTGCTGGACCACAAAAATGATAAATAAAATAACCAATGTGATCAATACTACCGGCGTATCAGGATTGTATATTTTCAGCCCTTCAATAGCAGACATGACTGTTAAGGAAGGTGTGATAACACTATCTGCAACCAATGTAGAAGCTCCGATAATGGCCACTACATAGAGCCACTTTTTTTTGAGTTTCTTCACTAATGAATAAAGTGCAAGAATTCCCCCTTCTCCCTTGTTATCCGCTCTCAGAGCAATGATCACATATTTAAGGGTGGTTTGAAGCGTCAACGTCCAGATGATACAGGAAAGAGCTCCTTCAATGTATTCATCAAACGGCATTGAGGCGCCATCTTTTCTTGCATTCACAATCGCCTTCATTACGTAAAGCGGTGAGGTCCCAATATCCCCGAAAACGATCCCGAGAGATACTATAACACCTACAAATGAAAGCTTCTTTAAGTCAAAGTGATGACCGCCTTCTGTAACTTCTGCCATATCAGCCAATTTATTTTTTTAAAAGCGCAAATTTATATCAATTTTATGACCCCAAGAACTTTTATCCATGAATATAATAAATGAAAAAACTTCCTTTCGGAAGTTTTTTTCTATTATCTATTTAACGTACATCGCTTTTTTAATTTCCTCTTTCACTTTTTCAAGCTTAGGGAACCACTCTGCAAATAGTGCTGCAGAATAAGGTGCAGGTGCATCAGGAGTAGTAATTCTCTTGATTGGAGCATCTAAATAATCGAATGCTTTTTGCTGTACCATGTATGTAATTTCTGAAGATATTGAACCAAATGGCCAAGCCTCTTCTAAAATAACTAATCTATTTGTTTTCTTTACAGATTCTAAAACCGTATCAAAATCAAGAGGACGAACTGTTCTAAGGTCAATAACTTCTACAGAAATTCCTTCTTTAGCCATATCTTCAGCAGCCTGAATAGCCAGCTTCATGATTTTACCGAAAGAAACCAACGTAACATCTGTACCTTCTCTTTTGATATCTGCCTTTCCTATTGGTAAATAGTACTCCTCTTCCGGAATTTCCATTTTATCACCATACATCTGCTCAGATTCCATGAAGATAACCGGATCGTTATCCTGAATAGCTGTTTTTAATAATCCTTTTGCATCATAAGGGTTAGAAGGCACCACTACTTTAAGCCCCGGACAGTTGGCAAACCAACCTTCGAATGCCTGAGAGTGAGTAGCTCCTAGCTGTCCTGCTGAAGCTGTAGGACCACGGAAAACGATAGGACAGTTCCACTGTCCACCACTCATCTGACGTATTTTTGCTGCATTATTGATAATCTGATCAATTCCTACTAATGAGAAATTGAATGTCATAAATTCTACGATTGGTCTGTTTCCATTCATTGCAGCTCCTACAGAAATTCCTGTAAATCCAAGCTCTGCAATCGGAGTATCAATTACTCTTTTAGGACCAAATTCATCCAGCATTCCTTTTGAAGCTTTATATGCACCATTATATTCTGCCACTTCCTCCCCCATCAGGTAAATGGATTCGTCTTTACGCATTTCCTCGCTCATTGCCTGTGCAATTACCTCACGAAAAGTATATTCTGCCATATTTTCTTGAAAAATTTAGACTACAAAAATAGTGTTTTTTTATTATACACATAATAAAAAAGGCATCTCATTCAATGAGATCCCTTAATATTAATTTTATTTAAATTGCTTTTTCCTCCTGCAAGCTCAGTTCTTTATAGTTTTTTCTAAGGTTTTTCAGAATTTTCCCATAGGTTCTGTTATATATTGCATACAAAAGATAGAAAACAATCAGCAGGCAAATTCCAAAGACAAGGTAATTTCCCCATCCGGGCACCATTATTCCAGGATCAGTAGAAAGGTTTTCAACAGATGAGCTTCTGCCCCAACCATCTTTAAATCCAGCCATAACCTCCTTTGTATTGTGTTCAAAATGAATAACACTGTCTGCGATTGCCAAAAGCAGTGAAATACAGGCATAGCTTAATACAAGTTTTCGTAAATTTAAAATAGCTTTCATTAATGTAATGCTATTCTGCCCTGCTGTCATCTTACGAAACAGAAATATAATCCCCGTCATAAAGGCAAAAAACAGAACCATCCTGATGTAGGGAAACTGACCATTCATATAACCGTAAAAAGTCCATAATACAATTTCAATAAGTCCGATGATTAATAATTTTTTGGTCATGGAAACAGATTTATGTTTCATCATTCCATCAATTTCGTTTTCGGAATATTCTTTAAATTCTTCAGATTCTTTATTCCAGTCTTTTTTTAACAATTCAAGTTCTTCCATATTATGTTGTGCTTATTTTCGTTTTCAAATTATTTTTTGCTCTGTTCATCTTTACCCTTGCATTGCCTTCAGTAATCCCCAGGATTTCCCCAATTTCTTTATAAGGCTTATCTTCAAGATACATCATGATGAGTGCTTTTTCTACATCAGACAGTTCATAGATGGCTTTATACATTCTTTTTAACTGATGCTCATCATCTACATATTCCTCATGCTCTATTTTCAGGGATCCAATATCCAGTTCCACGGGCTGGCCTTGTTTTTTCTGAGGCTTCCTAAATAAAGTAATGGCCGTATTAAGCGCTACACGGTACATCCAGGTAGAAAATTTAGCCTCCCCTTTGAATCCAGGAAATGATTTCCAAAGCTGTATGGTGATTTCCTGAAAAAGGTCTTCATGATCTTCAGCATTATCTGTATATATTTTACATATTTTGTGGATAAGTTTTTGATTAGGTTTAAAAAATCCCATAAATAATCTTTCCTGTTCTGTGCTCATATGCTATAAGTGGAGGAATTTTATTTTCGTTACAGTTTTTTCACAAAAAAAACGACATCTCATTTCTGAAATGCCGTCTTAAAATTCTATTTAAACTTAAATTAATTAGCTTTCTCCCAAACCTGGGTTCTTCCTAATAAAGATAATCCTAAGTAACCTCTTACATTTAATTTATCTCCACTTTTTGTAATGGTACATTTGTAAGTTTTTCCTGTTTTAGGATCGGTAATACTTCCTCCTGTAAATTCATCACCATCTTTTTTCAATCCTCTGATGATCTCTAATCCCTGAATCGGTTTACCTTTTCTGTCATCTTTACAAGCTGTACAGTTCGGATCAGCTGGTTTTATAAGCAACTGAGAAACCTTCCCATAATATTTTCCATCTGATTTTTTAAATATCTCGACAATAGATTTAGCTTGCTTAGTTTCATCATCTATCGTTTTCCATTTGCCTTCTATCTGTGCAAATGAAAGCACACTGAATAGTGAAAGCGCGAATGTTAATAACAGTTTTTTCATATTTCTTATAGTTTTAATTCTGATACAGTAGTCTTTCCTACGTATTGATAAAAATATAAATTAATTTTCAACAAACAAAAACTTTTGTTATACAAAGCATAAAAGGTAAGAAACATTCTTTATTTTTTATCCGCAGCCTACCTATTGTCTTTTGGGCTAATTCAGTTTTCTGTTGATCACTCTATTCATATAATCCTGATACCAGGCTTTTGCCGTTTGTTTTCCTTTTTCTACTTCAGGAGTTTTAAGTTTACTGATCAAATTATTTTCAAGTCCTAAATCACTTTTATCGTATACCCCTATAATTTCTTTACCATCAAAACGGTACATATAGTTCCCAATAATGAACTGCTCCGAAGTTCCGTCGGAATTAACGACAATAGAAGGATATTTTTTATCGCTCACTAAGCTTCTCCCCCAGCTTCTTAAAGGCTTGTTGTAACCGATAAGGTCTGCTAAAGTAGGATAAATATCTATTTGTTGAGCTGTCTCAGGATTCTCTCCCTTAAGCTGGTATTCAGGATTTGGAGAGTAAAAAATCAGTGGAACAGCAAAACGGTTCATTGCTTTTTCATATTCCGGATAGTATACCTGATTGGTATGATCTCCTGTAAAAACAAAAATTGTATTATTGAACCAAGGCTGTTTTTTAGCTGTTTCAAAATACTTTTTAATGGCATAATCTGTATATTGAATAGGCTCATGCATTTCTATTTTCCCTTTTTTAAATTTTCCCTGATATTTTTCCGGAATTTTAAAAGGGTGGTGAGATGAAGCCGTAAATACAGTAGTCATAAAAGGCTGTGTTTTTCCTACATTTTTAGCAAAATACTGAAGGAAGGGTTCGTCCCATATAGCCCACATGCCGTCAAAATCTTCATCATGGTTATATTCTGTTTTCCCAAAGTAGTGTTTGAAACCTAAGATGTTCCCAAATCCGAGGAATCCCATCGAACCATTGGGTGCACCGTGATAAAAAGAAGTATCATAACCTAAGTCATTACATACCGAAACAATAGACTGAATTTTCTGATTAGAATAGGGTGATCCGGTAAAAGCATCCGTAAGACTCGGAATACCTGCCAACACGCTGCTCATCCCATGGATAGACTGTCTTCCGTTCGCAAACGTATTTGGAAAAATAAGACTCTGTGTTGCCAGGCTATCCATAAACGGTGTGTAGGAAATATAGTCTTTGATATTTTTATCTTTATTAAAAGCCCCGGAATACTCACGTCCGAAAGATTCTACAATAAAAATAACAATATTGGGGCGGTTTTCCACTTTCCTGTCGTATACTTTGTGAGACTGTACATTTTCATCAATATATTTTTCATCTACAAAATGAACTTCTTTAAAACTATTGGTACCCAATGTCCTGAAAAAGGAGAAAGTACTGTTCAACACTACATTTCCCTGAAGCGGGTTGGTTACAAAACGATTGGCGTCCACCATATTGATCGGTCTTGTACTATGTTTAAAGTCACCACGGATTCCTCCCACTACCAATACTGCTGTGATACATAAAATAACAACTGAGGAAAGGAAATAAGGTAATAATCTTGCTGGTTTCTGCTCCTCAATTTTCACTTTTTTGTATAGAAATACCCATAATCCCATCAAAACAACAAACCATATCAGTACAAAAGGATGCTCACCAACAGAGATCATGAATGTTTTCGAAAGATTAGACTCGTGCTCCGCTACCTGCAATGCTGCTGACGTAAGCCTGGACTGTGAAAATTTATAGTAAATAAAATCACCGAAATTCATCGAATAGGCAATCCCATTGGTTATAAAATAGATCCAGAAGAGAATTTTCTGAAAGACTTTTTTGGTATTGATCACCAAAGGAATCAGACTAAGGAGTATAAACAACGAATTGACATATAGAATCGCCGTAGTATCAAAGGCTGTCCCATGATAGGCCAGCTTTAGATAATCCGAAACTGAGTCGATTTTGATCAGTCCTTTATTGAAATACCAGAATAAAAGTCTCGCAATCTGATAAAAGACATACGCTAAAAAAATCCTGTAAACTAATACCAGAACTTCCTGTTTTCTCAATCCTTTTAAAAATTTCATGCGGCAAATTTACATCAAAATCACTTTATTGTGTTTTTTAGTGCATAATATTTTAAGATAGAATTTTTAAAAACATTATTTTTGTAGCTATGAATTTTATAAAAAATAATCTGGCCAATGCCTTGACCCTGGCTAATTTATTTGCAGGCTGCATAGGTGCAATACATCTTATTTTAGGAGATTATCAGACAACGGCAATTTGCCTTATCCTTTCTTCGATCTTCGATTTTTTTGACGGTTTTGTAGCCAGAGCTTTAAAATCAAACTCCAATCTTGGTCTCCAGCTTGATTCCCTTGCCGATATGGTAAGTTTTGGGTTGATTCCCGGGCTTACGATGTACAAAGCACTGGAACCTTTTGGAACCGAGCTCCTTGGCCTTCATTTGCCATTTGAAATCAAATACATGGGATTGCTGGTTACGCTTTTCTCTTGCTTACGATTGGCAATCTTTAACCTTGATGAAGAACAGAGGTATTATTTTAAAGGGTTGAATACACCTACCAACACAGTGCTGTTATTTGGTTTATATTATGCGTTTAAAGAAACCGGTTCTTTCAGTATTTTATTTGAAAATGAACTCTTATTGCTTCTATTAACCATTATTACATCATGGCTTCTGATCAGCCCGATTAAGATGATGGCTATGAAATTTAAATCCACACAATTACAAGATAACTATCCAAAAATCGTATTATTGGTGGGAGGTATTGCTATTCTGGCCATATTCCGTATTGTAGGAATCCCAATGCTTGTCATTTATTATATTTTGGTTTCCCTTGTTTTCCAGAGACAACTGAAATAAAAAATAAGGCCGCACAGCATCAATACATATTATCACTTATTCAAATTATCACTATCAACATGAATTTAAAACTCCATAAACCGCTTTGTATTTTTGATCTTGAAACAACAGGAACGAATATCGGAAAAGACAAAATTGTTGAAATCTGTATTCTGAAAGTAAACCCTGACGCTTCCAGAGAAAGCAAAACATGGCGTGTAAATCCGGGAATGCCTATTCCTAAAGAATCCAGTGAGATCCACGGAATTTATGACGAAGACGTAAAAGAAGCTCCTTCTTTTAGAGAAATTGCTCCAAAAATCATGGAAATGCTTACCGGAAGTGATCTGGGAGGTTTTAATTCCAACAGATTCGACGTTCCTTTATTGGCTGAAGAACTCCTGAGAGTAGAAATTGATTTTGATCTCAGCAAATTCAGGCTGGTGGATGCACAGACTATTTTCCATAAAAAAGAACCTAGAAACTTAGGCGCTGCTTACCAGTTTTACTGTGGAAAAACATTGGAAAATGCCCACTCTGCAGAAGCTGATGTATTGGCAACTTTTGAGGTACTGGATGCACAAATAGGGAAATATGATGATATTCCGAATGAGATAGCTCCCTTAAGTGAGTTTACTTTCCATAATAAAAATGCAGATCTTGCAGGTTTTATAGGATATAATGAAAAAAAGGAAGAGGTTTTCAATTTTGGAAAATATAAAGGACAGGGAGTGAAAGCGGTATTCCAAAAGGATCTTGGTTACTACGGATGGCTTCAGAATGCTGATTTCCCATTGTACACCAAGAAAGTTTTTACAAAGATTCAACTCTCAGGAAAATTTTAAAAAATGGCCAACCTGATTCGCTTAAAATTTCATGATAATGCCCTTGAAGCCAATAGGGACAAACAGATATTGGCCGAAAACGGCATTAACAGTTTCATTGCCAATGAACAGCTTATCCAATCGGACTGGCTGCTTTCTCAGGCCGTAGGAGGTATTCAGCTTCAGGTTTTTGAAAATGATTTAGAAAGGGCAAAACAGATTCTTCAGGATTATAAAGACAATGAAGAATATTCGCTGGAGGTGGAACATACTATTGAAAATCCTGAATTCAATTTTGTCTGCCCGAAATGTGGGTCCAATCATATTTATCAGGATGAAAAACCTGGTGGTGTTTTTGGAATCAGCTGGTTGATTCTGGGGTTCCCAATAAAAATTTCTAAAAACCAATACCACTGTTATTATTGTGGTAATGAATTTACCCATTAAAAAATAAAAGACTGCTTTGTTCTCATGACAAGCAAAAAAAATAAAAGTTATGAAAATAATCTGTATAGGAAGAAACTATAGCGAACATGCAAAAGAATTAGGGAACGAAATCCCTGAGAACCCTGTTATTTTTATGAAACCTGATACAGCGGTTTTAAAAGGAAATGATTTTTATATTCCCGAATTTTCAAATGATGTACACTATGAGCTTGAAGTTGTCCTGAAAATTTCAAAAGGAGGAAAATACATTCAGAAGGAGAGCGCCCACAAGCATTATGAAGAGATCGGCTTAGGAATAGATTTTACCGCCAGAGACCTTCAAAGCGAACTGAAATCAAAAGGTCTTCCATGGGAACTTGCCAAAGGATTTGATGGTTCCGCTGTCGTAGGGAATTTCTTTAAGAAAGAGAATTATAATCTTGACAGCTTGCCGTTTTCTTTACTTAAGAATAAAGAAAAAGTACAGGATGGAAACACCAAAGATATGATTTTCAGTTTTGATGACATCATAGCATTTGCTTCACAATATTTTACGTTAAGAGTAGGTGATCTTATTTTTACCGGGACTCCAAAAGGTGTAGGAAAGGTAGATGAAAATGATATTCTGGAAGCCTACCTTGAGGATGAAAAAATCCTTGATATCCGAATATTATAAGTTATTTAACATCAACTCTGGCAAATTTTTCTTATCTTTAGGTAACAAAATGAAAGGCTTATGATAAATATTGTATTACCCGTAGATTTTGGGGATAAAACAGAACAGCTGGTAGAAGGTGCCATCAAATTTGCCAAACAGCTTAATGGTAGAATTTATCTGATTCATGTAGCTCCATCTGATATCGGATTTGCGATCGGGGATATGGGATTTCAATATTTTCCGGAAGTGGAAGCGAATGAGATCAGAGAAGAACTTGTTCAGCTTAATAAAATTGAGCAGAGAATTATTGCCCACGATATTGATTGTGAACATCTTCTGAAACAAGGACTTGCTAAAGATATAATCATTGAACACGCAAAGGAAAAAAATGCTGATTATATCGTCATGGGATCACATGGAAGAAGTGGGATTTATGATGTATTTGTAGGGAGCCTTACAAAAGGGCTTACGAAAAGTTCGCCTGTTCCTGTTTTAGTACTTCCTATTCATGACTAAGAAAATTAAATTTTAATCGTTAGTAATAAAAAAACCGATCAAATTAAATTATTTGATCGGTTTTTTACTATATAACCAATTAATTAACCTTCTTTTTTATAGATTTTTGGATCGTAGTAAGGATTCTTACCTTCCGTAGGAGAATAATAGTCTTTATCTTTATCACCGCCCAATGTAGCTACCAGCACATAACACCAATAAGTAAACATTACACAACAAACGATAAATAAAATCCAGTTTAAAACATTACCAAAGGTCTCAAAGAACCCAAAAGACCATTTGAAAACTTTGCTTAAGAATAGAAAGAAAGACGTCATTATTTTCCTTTTTTAAATTAACTTTGTACAAATTTATAAAAAATGTTTAAATTACTTTCAAAAGAAAGCAATATTTTTTCAATTCCTGTTTATATTGGTTTTCTTCTTTTAGTAGTAATAATATTTAACATACTGAATCTCAATACATATGAGGCAATTGTCGCAGGTATTACTTTTCTGGGAATTGCTTTGGGATATTTTTGTTTTCACAGTATTGCTCTTAATTATCAGACCCATTTGCCTTTATTTCTGTATACGGTTTTTATTTTTGGGCTCTATCCGGGAAATTTAGATATTGGAATTGCAGTTTCCCTGCTTACCAATTCTTTTCTTATCCTTCTTCTGACCAGTGCGGATGAAGACATCAGAAAAAAGTCATATGTATTGGTGGGTGCTATTGTGGCATTGAATTTTATATTCCTTCCCACTACCTGGCCTATGGCTGTTTTTGTTATCATCCACGTGGTGGCTACATCTGCAAAAATAGGATTAAACCTCTTCAGGTTTCTGTTGGGAATGGTGTTAATTGTGTTCAGTTATTTCTCAGTGATGTATTTTGTTCAGTTTACTTCATGGAATATAGATTATTTTCCATTTGGAAAAATGAAACCCGTAACAGACTATACAGAGCTGTTACCATTGACCCCTATTGTTCTTATGCTCATCTATGCAGTATATGATCATTTTAAAAATTATAATAAGAAAAGCCCGATAAGCAGATATAAATATACTTTCTTACTGGTCTTTTCCCTTGCTCAGCTTGTAACGATCATTCTGTATATGAATACAAACTATGAATATTTGTTGCTTTTAGCATTTCCTTCAAGTATTATTCTGAGCAGGATGGTGAGGTTTTTACCAAAATATTGGATGCAGGAGGCCGGCTTATGGCTTATTATTATCAGTTTACTTGGCTTTAAAGCAGGTACAGTTTTTGATTTATTTTAAAAAATTATGATTCAGATAGACGATAAATTGATTTCCGAGGATATTTTTTCCGAAGAATTTGTTTGCAACCTTAGCAAGTGTAAGGGTGCATGTTGTGTGGAAGGAGATGTAGGAGCTCCGTTGGATAAAGACGAGCTTGAGATTTTAGACAGTATTTTTGATAAAATAAAGCCTTATCTTACTCAGGAAGGAGTGAAAGCCCTTGAAGAACAGGGAACATGGACTACTGATCCACACGACGGAATGTATGTTACTCCAATGGTGGAGGACCGTGAATGTGCTTATGTAACTTTTGATGATAAAGGAATTACCAAATGTGGGATTGAAAAAGCCTATGAAGATGGTGCTGTAGACTGGCAGAAACCTATCTCCTGTCACCTCTATCCTATCAGGATTACAGAATACTCTACTTTCTCTGCTTTAAACTATCATGAATGGAATGTTTGCAGTGATGCCTGCAGTCTTGGAAAAGAACTTCAGGTTCCTGTTTATAAATTCCTGAAAACACCATTAACCAGAAAGTACGGTGAAGATTTTTATAACGTTCTCAGCGAAGTAGCTGACGAATGGAAAAAAGAATACGGTTCTTAACCCGTAAGGATTTGAATTGAAATAAAAAAGCCGCAGAAAATTATTTCTGCGGCTTTTTGTACATAAGCTGATATAAATTATTGTTGTACACCTGCTCTATCGGTCATTCCAGTGTTGGAATCAGCTTTTTTTGCATTCTCCCACCCGTCTTCCGGCATCAGAACCGCTATATTTCTGCCTTTAGACAGGTATTTCTTAGCAACATCCTGAAGATCTTTTACAGTCAGCAGCTTTACTTTATCCTGGTAATTCAGGATAGCATATGGATCGCTTCCGTCTACTTGATTTTGGGCAATTCCCTGCAACCAGAATCCATTATCTTTAAGGCTTGTTTTATATTCATTATATTCCCCTTCTTTGTATTTATCCAGGTCTTTTTGCTCAGGACCTTGATCGATCAGCTTTTGAAGTTCGGCAAGAGCACTTTTCGTAAGTTTATCTACATTTTCAGGTCCGCAAGGGAAATTAATACTAAAGCTGTAGCTACTGTAGGGAACTTTACTTAAACCTCCGCTTGCGCCCCCTCCATAAATTCCACTTTCATCTTCTCTGAGCTTTTCAAGGACTTTAATCGTAGCTACCTCCCCAAGTGCTGACAATGCAAATGCTTCTTTTTCACTGTATGGCGTTTCTCCGCTATAAGAAATCGTCACAAGGCTTTTAGGTTCTTTTCCTTTTTTATAAACTTTTGTAAACTCACCTTCCAAAGGTCGATAACCGGTATCTTTAAAAGTAGAAGATTTTCCTGTAGCAGGAAGGCTGGCAATATAATGCAGCACTTCACTTTTAAGCTGGGCCTCCTCTATGTTTCCTACAAAATAAAAGTGGAAATTACCTGCATTGGCAAATTTCTGCCTGTAGATATCGTATGCCTTTTTATAGTCTGTATTGGCCCAATCTTTCTCCGTTGGAGCAAGTCCGATAAATCTTGGATTTTTCTGATTGATAAACTTGGCGTATTCATTAGAAAAATAATATTCCGGATCTGATTCTACATTAGTAAGCATTGAGGACTTCTTCATTTTATAAGCATTGAAGGAGTCCGGGTTGTAATTTAAGTCCGTAAAGCAGGCATATATGAGCTCCATAGCCGTCTTCAGGTCTCTTTTAGAGCTTGTTCCTGAAACGCCTTCTGTCATTCCACTGATATAAGAACTTACACTCACCTGTTTGCCTGCCAGATAATGGGTAAGATCTGTTTTGGAAAGCCCCCCTAATCCGGCTTCCAATAAAGCATCGAAAGCAAATTCCGTTTTGTTGTAATCAGTATCAGGAATAATTGAACTTCCTCCTAAACTTAAACCGGCAAATACAATCTCATCATCTTTGAAATCTGTTTTCTTAAAAGTAACTTTTGCTCCGTTATTTAAAATCCATGTTGTTGTTCCAAGTTTTGTATCCGTCTCCGTCTTTGTAATTTTCCCCTCAGACTTAAAAGGTTTTATTAAACTCTCAGCTTTCATTTTTTCCTGATAAGGGGTAAGATCTGCTAATTTCAACTTTTCAAACATATCCAGAACCATGGATTCTGTCGGCATTGCAATATTATCCTTCTTAGGACCTGTAATTACCACCACCCTGCTGTCATCTTTTACCTGTTTCCCGATGATTGCATTTGTTTGTACCAGAGTTACTGCAGGTAAAAACTTTTTAATCTGATCATATTCCCAGGTAATTCCCGGCATTGGTTCCTGCCTCAGAAAATGATTGACATATCCGCCAATCAATTCATCGTTTTCACTCTTATCCCGATTATTATAAGCCCATTCATAAGAAGAAAGGATCTGTGTTTTTGCTCTGTCCAGTTCAGACGAGGTAAAACCGAATCTTTTTGCTCTTTCCACTTCTTTCAACAGGACTTTCAAAGCATTCAGCTGATCGCCATCTTTTGTAACAGCTGATCCCTGGAAAGCTTCTTTTGTTCTCGCATAAGTTCCACCATGATAAACAGCACCATATGTAAACGGAGGATTTGTTGAATTAATAAGCTCTCCCAACCTATTGTTCAACATCATATTCACAAGACCTTCTACAATCCGTTGATTGTACTGTTCCACAGTAACCTCCGGTTTGTAGGCTTCAGAATCTTTAATGATAAATTGTACTCCTGAGCTTGTAGCATCAGGATCCGTTTCAATGGCTACAAGGGTTTCTTTATGATTGGGAAGATCAAAACTTTTTCTTTCTTTCGGGTTTATAGCTTTTTTATACTTACCAAAGTTATCCTTTATCTTCTTTTCCATCTCTTCTACATCAATATCTCCTACGACTATAATTGCCATCAGATCTGGTCTGTACCAATCCTGATGAAATTTCCGGATCAGGTCAGGCTTAAAATTTTCCAGGACTTCTTTTTTACCCATCGGAAGTCTCTCTGCATATTGAGATTTATAAAGCTGCTTTGGAAGGTATTTGTCCTGCATTCTTTTATCGGCACCAAGACCTAATCTAAGCTCTTCCAATACGACACCTCTTTCTTTATTAATCTGTTCATCAGAGAGGGTGGCATTAAATGCCCAGTCCTCTATCACTTTCAGTCCGGCATCCAGATTTCCCGGCTTATCCAGCGGAACGGGAAGCATATAAACGGTTTCATCAAAACCGGTATACGCATTAAGGTGCTGACCAAACTTCACTCCAATTGACTGTAGAAAATCTACTAATTTATTATCCGGAAAATTTTTAGTTCCATTGAAATTCATATGCTCCATAAAATGAGCCAGCCCCCTTTGATTCTCATCTTCAAGAATAGATCCCACATTGATCGCCAAACGAAAATCCACTTTTTTTTCGGGAAGTGCATTTTTCCTGATATAATACTTCATTCCGTTCGAAAGGACACCCATTTTTACGGAAGGATCTAAAGGAATATTTTGTCCGAAAATACTTGAAGAGATCAAGCCACAAACTACCACTGAAAATAATCTTTTCTTCATATGTCATCTTTTTCGGTACAAAAGTATATATTATTTGTAGACTAAAGAAAAGCATAGCTCTAAACTATAGTTAAACTTTAATTATAGTTCATAAAAAAAGCCGGACAATATCCGGCTTTCTTATCAATAAAAGTTCTTATTTAAAATCAGCGTCCGTTACTCCGGAATTGATTACCAATTTTGTTGTCTTGATATTCACTTTCTGACCTCCACCTTCAGCATCTACTTCGGAAGGGAATTGAACTCCATCAACAGTCATATAGCTCTTTATGGTTACATTTCCTTCTCCTGAAACAGTTTTATACAAAAGTGCGGTAGTTGCATCAAAGTAAAATTTACCTTTTTCTGAAGACAGTACATTATAATTTTTACCATCCACATTCTCCACGGTTACCGTCTTGAAATTAGCTGCATCAAAAGCTAATGCATCTACAGGTCTTCCTTTTTTCAAATCAGCAATCTTATCTGCGGGAATATCTGTTTTCTTTCCCATCTGATCAAAATACCCTTTCTCACCATCGAAAAGCTGAACCATCTGCTGTCCCATTAAAGACTGAACAGATTTAAATTTATTCCCTAATTTCTTAGTAGACATTGTAATTTCCATCCCCTGTACACTCAGTGTATTATCTGTAATGGTAGATTTTACAGCCTCCAATTTATCTTTACCTCCCAATGCCTTAAAATAATTATCTATTACTTCTTTAGCAGTCAGTTTAGATGTTGTAGCCTCTGTCTTAACAGAAGCCGCTTCTTTCTTCTGAGCTGCTGCCGGAACTGAGAAAAGCACAGCACAGAAAAAAGGAATGATAATCTTTTTCATATATGTAATAATAAGTTTAGAGGGTAAATATATGAATATTGGCCGACATACATGAAGGGCATATCCAAATAAAAAAACCGCCAGAAACTGACGGTTTTAAAATATTATAGCAGTGTATAATTATTTTTTAAGTTCTTCTAAAAATTCGTCGTGAGAAATTTTAGTTTCCTTTTTTGTTGCTTTTTCAAGAATAACATCTTTCAATTTAGCCATAGCTACTTCAGAAGAGATTTGTCTTACTTGCTCCTGATCTTTTAGCATCTCAACAGCATATTTCTGGATTTCCTCATCTCCTAGGTGGTGGATTCCATAGATAGCCAATTGGTTTTTAACTAACTGCTCAGCTTGTGCCAATACATCAGCATAATCTAACTGAATTTCGTTCTCAGTCATCAATTTACCTTCGATGATCTGATATCTTAATTGGTTTTTCTCTGCTTCTAAGATTTCTTTAGCCTGCTGCTCAGACTGAATGTTTTGGTTAGAGAATAATAACCATTTTACAAGGAACGTTTCAGGAAGTTTTACTTCTTCTTTTTCTGTTACCTGCTCTAATACTTTGTTCACAAAGTGAACATCAGCATTCTGTTGGAAATACTCGTCTAATTCAGTTTTTACTTTTTCTTTAAGCTCCTCCTCAGACTTGATTGTTCCTTCTCCGTATACTTTGTTGAATAAGTCTTCGTTAAGCTCAGCTAAGTTTAATGAATAGAAGTCTTTTACTTTTACTTCTACCTCATTGTGGTGTAAGTGCTCTACTTCTTCTTTGCTGAATCCTAATTCTTTAGCTAATTCTTCATCACCAGCAAGAGTTTCTTTAGAAACTTTTACAGACTCATCCATTTTCAAAGCTTTTACTAATTTGAAAGCTTCTTTGTTTTCAGCAGTAACTGTAACGTTCTTTGGGTGGTGGTGGTGCTCTCCTTCAGCATCCTCTTCCACAACCTGAGAAACCTCTAAAGCGATATAAGAATCTTTAGTGATTTTATCTTGAGGAACTTGCTCAGCAAAACGCTTCTGCATGTTTTCAATACTCTTGTTGATTTCTTTTTCAGCAGCTTCTACTTTATAGTGAGGAGCCTCATATTTAGCTAAATCTATAGTGAATTCAGGCTCATACCCTACTTCAAAAGCAACCTCAATCTTATCAGCATTATAGTCTAATTCATTCACTGGCTGAGGAACTGGCTGACCAACTAATCTTAATTTGTTTTCATTAACATAGTTGTTCAAAGCATCAGAAACTTGCTTGTTGATTTCTTCAAATGCAATCCCTGCTTCATATTGTTTTTTAACCATACTTAAAGGCACTTTCCCTTTTCTGAATCCAGGAACTTGCGCATTTTTAGCATAATTAATCAATTGCTTTTCTACTTTTTCTTTGTAGTCAGATTTCTCCAATGTTACAGTAAGCAATGAACTTACGTCATCATGGTTTTGTGCGGTAACCTTCATTATTGATTAAAATTTTAGGTTGCAAAAATATGAATTTTTTATGAGAATAACTCATTTCAAATAAATTCTTAGCCTTCAAATATTTATAAATTAGAAAACCACTGAATGATCAGTGGTTTTACGAAATATGATATTTAAAATTTGTATTTTTTCAAGGTCTGCTTAGTTGATAATCCCATAAGTAGCCTGGGCATCTGTTTCACCTCCGGTTTGCTGTCCGTATACCACTCCGTTTCCACTTACTGCAGAAGCTTCAGAAACTGTTTGAGGTTCATGATAAAGCGTTAAAATCAACTGGCTTTGTACTGATGCGTTCTTAATGGCTTTAGTCACCACCCATTTTGTTTTCAAACCAACATGATTATGGTCTGCTCTTGTGGAGCTCGCATCATCAGTACGGGTAAGAGTAAGATCAGAATTAGGAAAGTTGAATACTAAAAAGTGTTCGTCTTTTGCATCTTTGATCTCCTGGGTAGAATCTTCATCTCCATTTTTAAACTGTACTTCTACTTCATATGTTTTCCCATCTACCAGGCTTATCGGCTGCGCTCCACCTGCTCCAACACTATAATTATAAGTTGTTGTTGTTTGTGCAGCCACATCCTTAACCAGTAAAATAATATTGGTAAGATCTTCTTGCGGAAGGTCGTCCTCTTCTGATGCATTATCTCTCTGACAAGACATTACAGAGAAAGTAATGAATAAAACGGCTAATAATCTGGTGATATTTTTAGTATTGAATAAATTGTTCATTTTTTTGATTTAAGATTAAAAATTTTGTTTTTAAGAGTGAATATTAGAAACGGTATCTAAAATTCAGAATAAAGTTTCTTCCTGCTTCGTCTGCAAAAAAGCGCATACGGTTAAGGTAATTTCTGTACGAAACATTAAAAATGTTGTTTACAATAAGCCCTGCAGAAAGATTTTTGCTAAGATTAATTCCTGTTCCGATATTCCAAAGGGAAAACCCTGCTGGTGGTGTACTTAGATCCACCGTTTTATTAACTTCCACCCCATTTTCATAAATGGTAACTGAAGCATTGTGGACAGGAAATCTGCTTTGTTTTAAAAAGGTCTGATTTTCAAGATTGAAATAAAAATTATTCCAGTTTTCTTTTTTAAACTGTAATGCATTGGAGAAATTAGGAGGCATCATCAGAATCAACGGTTCATTGTGGGTATCATCCTGCCCATACAGATAACTTCCTTTACCTGTATAAGTAAGGTTATCTGTAAGCTTCCAGTTAATATCCAGGTCTATACCATACATTTTTGCATCAATCTGCTGGTATGACCACACCGGAAACACTCCCCTTATTGTATTCTGTACTCCCGTTGGAATTTCATTAATAAAGTTTTTAGTTATGAAAAAGTAAGGGTTTACAGAAACATTCAATCCTTTAAGTACATTGAATTTTGCATCCGCAGTAAGGTTAAACTGATGTCCGTCTTCATTTTTCAGTCCCATATCCCCTATTTCTATTACCGCTGCAGAATGATGTAATCCATCAGAAAACAACTCTGCAATATTGGGTGTTCTTCCCACTTTTGCATAGTTAAATTTCAAATTAAAATTTGCATTCGGATGGTATTCCAGGCCTGCATTAAATGAAACATTCTGATAATTAAGTTTTGGACGTGTCAACACTCTGTTTTTATCAGTTTTAATATAGAATTCACGGTATGAGTCAGCATATCGGTTGCTCCAATCACTTTTGTCATACCATTTCGTTACATCATAACGGGTGAAGTCATATCTTACTCCAGCTTCAGCATTCAATTCCGGTGAAATTTTATATTTAAATACAGAATATATTCCCGCCGCATATTTGTCATAATTAGGAATCAGACGTCTCGCTTTGGTAGCCGGATCTGAATAATTATTTTGAAAACTTGCATCAATCCCCGTTTCAAGAGACCATTTTTCTCTTTCCAATAAATCATTAAGATTAAATTGGTGAGTCATCAAGGCAAGATCCAAAGAAGGGATGTCTTTAAGATCACCTCTTCTTACATCATATTCCTGTCTATGGTTATACTGAAAACTATACGTTGCAGAAACTTTCCCAATATTTTCAAATCTTTTGAAAGCTGAAACTTTCGCAATATGATGCTCGATAACCTGTCGTGGATTATCAATATCATAGCTAAAGTCTCCTGTATACACCGGAATTTTCAGGGTCATCGCATTATAGAAATCATTATTGTTTCCTACATGAGATCCTCTGTAAATTCCAATATTCTGATTGGTAAGATAATAATCAAAAGAAATTCCTTTGTCATATTCATTTTTCTGCACGGTAAAATTAAAGGATGAGAAATCCATTCCTGTATTCATCAGATTGTAATCAGGTGTATGCTGATCACCCAGCTTTTTAATACTTCCTCCTGATTTTACCGCCCAACCGTTTTTCCATATTTTGGCAACATCTACATCCAGTCCCAATCCTCTTCCGTTGGAAATTCCCGAAAGATTGACTGACCCTTTTATAGTATCTTTTTTAGGAAAAATCTCCGGTTCCATGATGACAACACCACCTATAGCATCACTCCCGTACTTTAAAGCAGACGCTCCTTTGATCACATCAATATGCTGAAAATTATTGATGTCTACATTGGGAGCATGCTCCACACCCCATTCCTGCTCAGCAAGCTTTACTCCATTATTGAGAATGGAAATACGACTTCCGTATAAACCATGGATAATAGGTTTTGCAATATTATTTCCGGTCTTTAATGTGGCCACTCCCGATATTTTAGAAAGTAGATTTCCCAGGTTATCTGTGGCATTTCTTTCTATTTCTTTTTTATCAATAGTCTTCACAATTAAAGATCCGTTGGACTTATGATTACCGTGTATGGTAACGGTTTCAATATCTTTAATATGATGTTCCAGGGTGATAACCACGTGAATATCCTGATCAACTTTTATATTTTCAGTATAATCATGACAATCAGGATGCTGTGCCGTAAGAGAATATTCTCCGGCAGGAATTTTATCAAAAGAAAATTTCCCTTTCTTATCTGTTTTTACTGTAGAACCTCCGATTTTTACCACTGCATTTTCCAGCATTGTTTTATCATGAAAATCCTGAACGGTTCCTTGTACAGTGTACATTTTCTGTGCACTAGTAAATACTGATCCACAAAAGATCAGCAACAGGCAATATATCAATTTCATTATAATAGATTGATTGCGTACCCTTTTAACAGGTACATTTTTCGTTAAAATTTGTTGAATGGGTTTATCTTAATTTGTACAATGTACAATGTATAATGTACAGTGTAAAAAGTAAAAGTGCAATGTATTAATGATGAAAGAAGTTGGATGTTAGTCATGAGAAGCCGGAGACTGATATTGTGAAAATAATACAACTATCAGATGAGCCACTGCTGTATACCCCCTCAAACTTTTGGGCATTAACCATTGAACTTTAAAGCACGAAACTTTAAACCCAATATGAATGTATTGATTATGAAATTGTGGGAGGGCCCCGAAGCTGAAAGGTAAATTTGGTCTGTGACCAGATTTTCTCCTGAATGGCGATGATCTGTTTTACCTGATGCGTATAGTGCTCAAAAGTAAAACTGAATTCTTCAGGAGCTAAGGTATGTCCGGTAACCAAAAAGTGGCAGGCCAGACAGTCGCCAGCTTTCTCTTTAGTAATAGCTTTTGTAATCGTATTCTCGGTCTTTTTAAGATTAAATCCTTTAAAGTAGTCCATAGAATCATGATGGTGAAAGCTTTGAGAAAGCAGGGCGAGGAAATATACTCCAAACAATAGCTTGGAGATAAAACTCTTCAGATTTCTGCTTTCTTTTAAAATCATTCTTCAAAATTATGAAAATAATTTAATTCTGGAGCTACCCTTTTATTAAATTACTTTTATGCTTACTGGTAATATGTAGAAATGAATGGGGGTATGTTACAAAAAAAAGCTTCATAATTTTAATTTATGAAGCTTTTATATTTTAGTTTAGTTAACCTGAGTTCCCAGGTATTCCCATTCCTGCAATGCAGAATCTAATTCTTCTTTAGTTTTATTGTATTTCTCCAACGTTTCATCAGAAGGGTTTTCTTTGGCAAAAGAAGCTTCCATTTCTTCCACTTTAATTTCAAGTTCGGAAATTTTCTCTTCTACTTTTTTAATTTTATTCTGTATATTTTTCTGTTCTTTACTTACAATCGTTGACTGATTGGCAGCTACAGGTTTTGCTTCCGCTTTTTTCACCTCTGCTTTTGGCTCTTCATTGTGAAGTTTAGCTTTTTCTGCAGAAATCTCTCTGATCGTTTCTTTTTGTCTGTATTCCAGATATTCATTGATATCACCTAGGAATTCTTTCATTTTTCCATCACGGAATTCGTAGATTTTATCACAAAGCCCCTGAAGGAATTCTCTATCGTGAGAAATGACAATCAATGTTCCTTCAAAGTTCTGCAAAGCCAGCTTAATAATCTCTTTAGACTGGATATCCAGGTGGTTGGTAGGCTCATCCATAATCAACGTATTGAAAGGACGAAGTAATAGTTTACAAAGTGCCAGACGGTTTCTCTCACCTCCGGAAAGTACTTTTGTTTTTTTAGAAACAGCCTCTCCCTGAAATAAGAAAGATCCTAATAAATCTCTTACTCTAGGTCTTGTTTCTTCGGTAGCAGCATCTTCTGCTTCTTCCAAAACTGTTTTATTAGGTGTTAAAACTTCTTCCTGATTTTGGGCAAAATAACCGATGTTTACGTTGTGTCCAAGATTCCAGGAACCTGAATAATCTTTAATATCCCCGGCCAGAATTTTAGCTAAAGTAGTCTTTCCTTGTCCGTTCTGTCCTAAAAGTGCAATCCTATCTCCTCTCTGAACGATGAAATCTACATCATCAAAAATTTGTTTTTTCCCGTAAGCCTTCCCTAAATGATCAGCTTCAAAAATAACTTTTCCGGGAACCATAGACTGTACGAAACGGATATTGAATTTTGAAACGTCTTCATTATCAACCTCGATACGTTCAATTTTATCTAATTTTTTAATAAGAGACTGAGCAAAAGATGCTTTAGTAGCACTGGCTCTGAACTTATTAATATTGTCTTCCATCTGCTTGATTTCCGCATCCTGATTCTTTTTAGCCTGAATCAGTTTCTCACGGCGGTCTTCACGCATGATCAGATATTTTGTATAATTGGCTTTGTAATCATCTACTTTTCTATTGTTGATATCAAAAGTTCGGTTACAAACTGCCGTCATAAACTGCTTATCGTGACTTACCAGAACGATTGCTCCCGGATAGTCTTTCAGAAAGTTTTCCAGCCAGATGATGGATTCCATATCCAGGTGGTTAGTAGGCTCATCGAGAAGCATAATATCATTCTTTTGAAGAAGAAGCTTTGCCAGTTCGATTCTCATTCTCCATCCTCCTGAAAATTCATCGGTGATCTTTTGGAAATCATCCGCTTTAAAACCTAAACCAAACAGTACCTTTTCCATATCCCCTTCAAGATTGTAGGCATCATGGTTCATTAAAAGGTCATTCAGCTCAGTCATTTTATTAATCAGATCCGTGTAAGAATCGCTTTCGTAGTCGGTTCTCGTCGCCATCTGATGGTTTACCTCTTCAAGCTCATTTTTCCAGGCATTGATTTGCTCAAAAGCCTGCATGGTTTCGTTCCAAACGGTTCTTCCTTTTACAAAATCAAGATCCTGTTTCAAGAACCCGATTGTTGCGCTTCCTTCAGCTACAACATCACCTTCGAAGAAGTTAATTTCTCCTGAAAGCATTTTCAATAAAGTGGATTTCCCCGCTCCATTTTTACCGACTAAACCAATTTTATCGTCTTTTTTAATCGTGAAATTTACATTTTGAAATAAATAATTTCCCGAGTGATGTAATCCTAAACCTTGAACCGAAAGCATTTTTTTAAGTAATAATTAATAATGAATAATGAATTTTCGAGGGCAAAAATACGGAAAAAGAAATGAAATAGTCCAGAAATAAAAAAACTGCCCCTTTCGGACAGTTTTTAATCCAGATTCAAAACTTAATTTATTGTCTTAATAAATAGTTTAAAAACATAGATTTCTGTGTTTACCTCTGAAACTTCTAAACCTTAGAAAGTTTAAAAATGTCTATCCCGGAGTGAGCGGTGGTGTTTTCTGCCCCGCTTTCACCATGACAATCATTTCTTCAAGGCTTTCCGCAGCCTCTTTATATTTTACCTGTTTGATCCCATGGTGAGAACCTATTTCATTCTGCAATTCATTCAAAGTGGTAGCTTCAGACATTGTAATCGGTTTGCTGCCATTTTTAATACTGATCTCGTAGTTGCAAGTGTCTAAAAGTTTATTGGCTTTTTTAAGCCATGCTGAAACTGTCATAATACATTGTTTTTGGAGTTAAAAAATATTGGAGTAAAGTATATTGAAGGTTGGATAGAGCTAAGCCCATTTGATGGTATATAATTCTGCTATATTTTTAGGTCTTGTTTCCAGGCCATCTGCTTCAATATCTGTTTTTGAGGTACTTTTTGTATCAATAATACTCATAGGAGTCGGCCCATTTCCGGGGGGAATCATTGCTGTTGTGGAAAACTTTAGTCCATGATCATGCTTTTTAAAAATATCATTTTCAAAAGTACTGACATGATCTCCTGTAATGGTTCCTGTTCCAGGAGCTTTTCTTTCGGTAGCATTCATGTCTACCGTAGCCTGATTATTCCATGCCCGGCTGAAATATCCGCGCATATCCAATAACATAGAAAATCCGTTGGGTCCTTTTCCAAACCGATAATTAAGTATTGAATTTAATCTTGTGTAATTGGCATCCAGTTCAACAGGAGGATTACATAATGAAAATTCTCCTTCAGGGGCAAATTCCGTAGCGATATACTGTCTGCGTTCCCCTATCACTCCCTGAATAATACAGGGAAGGTTTTTAAGACTGATCAAGCCTAAGTTTGTACAGCAACGTGAAATTCTTATTTCGGCGTTTGGAACTTTTGATAAAACAGTGAGCATGAGCTTCGTTGCTAAGGGATTGATGATATGCAACAGATTTAATTCATGATCTCCCGTTTGAGATACGGTAACCGAACTGGAATCTATACCATCTGATAATTGTACCGTTACATCTCCGCTCACTTTTAAATTTAAAACAACCTGAGCAGAAACGGTTTCCCCGGGCAACATCTGTTTCCATCTTGGAAATTCATGAAGGGCCTGTCTGAAAGTCATTTCATCAGAAGTCTGACTTTTTAGAATAACCAGCTGATTAGCATTTGAATCAAAAGAAATTTTTCCGTTGGCTCCGCTATCGTTATATAGCCATCCATCAGGAATACCATAAATGATGGCCCCATTTCTGGATATCTGATTGCTGAAATAGCGGAAGTCATCATTATACACTAAATTATTTTGTCCTAATGCATAGAGATAATCTTCTGTGGTACTATTTATTTTTTCCATGGTTCCTTATTTTTTTTGAGGGAGTTTTCCCATTTTGAATACATTAGTAGCTGAATCAAAATACACGTCTGTATCATCTTGAAAATCAATAGTGAGGTATTTATTTATTGTCACATTTCTGGCCTGCATTCCTGAGGGCACCAAAAGAGAAGAAGAAATGGCCATATTGGAAGAGATTCCACTTGCCGTGAAAAGCCATAACTCATCACTATAATCAAAATAAATAATCGTATTGACAGAAGCAGAATCTGCATTGCAAACGCCAAAAGTCCCGTTTATTTTCTGAGAAATGGCCGGATATAGAATAGAGGTAGACGTATTGTCTATCCCCAAGACTTCCGAAGGGCAATTGCCAGGGGTACCATAAAAACCTATATTTGAAACTGAATACCTGTTCCCATATTCTGCATCTGTTGATACACTACCTTTATAAACCTCCATATTTTGTGGCTGGATTCTACTTGCCAATGCTTGCCAGGAGTCTGAAAAAGTACATGGATTGTTATTAATAAAAGGCTCAAAAGCCAGACATATATACTTCAAATCAGCTGTTCCGGGATAAGATCTTATGATACCTACCAGCTGATTGGTATGGGTCAAATAGTTTATTCCGTTTTTATCAAAATATATGTTTAATGTAGTATCCATAATAAAATCCCGAAGGAATTAGATCCTTCGGGAAGATTTATCTTTTTAGAAAATATTTAAAAGCTGCGTCAATGATTCTCCTGAAGATACAGGATTGACAGGCGCTCCTCCAGGTACACTTTCAATACCGTAAGTTCCTGCGATCATCTGCAAATCATATTGTATATTCTGAGCACTGAATATAAAATTACATCCAGGTGCTGTAGCGTTCCCGGTAACAGATCCTGAAGTCATATTAGTCTGCGCGGCAAATAAGACTACTTTTTCATTAGGCTCCATACTTACAGATCCTTGTGGCGTACATATAAATGCACAGAAAGGCTGAAATTCTCCATTCACTTTTGCAGCAAGCCCTACCGTAATATTTGATGTCCCTGCTCCTCTGTCATTTTTCACCGTAATTACTCCTGCCGGAGCTCCTGAAGTAGTAGAAAAAGAACCGTCCTGGTGGAAAGTTACAGCGGTTCCCAAAGGAACTTCACTGGATAATGCCTGCATCTGAATGGTTGTATTGGTGCCAATATTTGACTTATTGAAAATATATACCTTATATTTTGGCTCATAATCAATTTCTACTTCGCCAAACATTTCCTGGTAGCTTATAGCAAACCATGCCGGTACTCCTGTAGAAACCTGATTAGGTCCTGAAGCACCTTTGTACCCCATTAGTTTGTAATTGTTTTGTTGTAGATACTGTAAAATTGTTTTTTGATCATTGGATGTAAAATCGAAATCAATTGAGAATACAGTAGTTGCTGCTGTTTGAATGAGTGTCTTTTCCATTGGTTTTAATTTTTGATGTTCTTACTCTTTTTGTTATTGGGCTTTTCAGAATACGCCTTTGCTCATATTTTATTTTTGAAGCTTCGTTAAATGAACAATTCAAAGTAACGAGAATTAGAAGCCAAAAACTACAGTATAAAATACCAAATTACACCTTCAGTAATTATACCCAATTGATAATAAATGTCTTACAAATAAAAGGGAACATCCAAAAGAATGCCCCCTAACCTAAATTTAAAACTGAAAAGTATTGAGATTAATTGTTAATTTCATTGACTCTGATTGCTATCGGAGTTTTTACGATTGAGCGAGTCCAGATATCATTATTCGGAACATTGGTTCCATACAGAAAGTCGGCTACAAAACTGTCTTCAGGAAGATGAAGTTCCACAGAAAGTCTTTTCTTACTTTCTTTATCTACTAAGGTACTGCTGGAGACATTCAAACCATTGTTGATCAGTTCTGCATTAATTTCGGATTCTGACCTTTTCAGTAAAGCATCGCTGTATAATCCAAAATTAGCCGAAATATGGATATAGTCTGCCAGCTCATTATACTTATAGGCCGGCTTTATACCTGTAGAGATCAATTTCACATATTCTGTAAGCTGTGTATAGAACGTATTGAGGTAAGGATGTTTTCCGGAATCTATTTCAAAATATAATTCTGCAAGATCAGCATCGAATACTACCGCATTCTTATTGGTTTCTTCCAGCATAAGCTTTCCATATATTTTTGAAAGATGGTTATATACTTTATCCCGTGATACAAAAGCCTGAGAAAAATGGTCTTCATTCTCTATCTGATAACCGGAAAACAAATGCTCCCAAATCCGGTTTCCTGCGGCATCGGTTTTTGCGTTTCTTATATCTGAGATATAATTCTCAAGATCATTATCATTTATAAAATCTGTAGAGATATAGACAGACTGAGGTCCTTCCAGATATCCACCACCCACATCAGCATGAGCTCCGGGGACAAATATTTCCTTCCATACGGAATTCCAATCTTCAGATTTTTTATCCTGCATTCTTTTAGAATCTTCGAAAAAGCCTGTGAGGGGAAAAAAGAATCTGCATTCATTGATGGCACAGAGGTGAAGTGCATGCTCTATCGTGCCGGAAAGGCTTAAATCGTATGTATTAAAAGGTTTGGATTCTACAGTATCAAAAGCTCCTAAAAACTTAATTTTAATGTGCATTGATGGATAGTGAGCCAAAAGTCGGTTACAGAAAGTCCGGGCAAGCATTCCCCCTCTCCCGAATCCATAGATATAGAAATGATATTCTTTATTTTCATCCCTGATTATTTCCTGTATAAAAGCATCTGCCTTCTGAATTTTATCGTCGGAAGAATATCCGTTACCGTAAGGTGGGTTGGCACATGTGGCCATGGCAAAATTATTGTCTTCACCTCCTATCACTGTTCCTATTCCTTCAATGTATATTTTTTGATTCCCATGAAATAGGTTGTATAGTTTGTAAATATTGGTAAAAGCACCATAGTAGCTTTCATTATTCTTTAGTGGTTTATCCGGCGAAAAAGCGTTTACTCCATTGTTTCCAGTACCATCAAAGAAGATCCCAACAGAAATTATGTTGCTGTCCTCCATTCTTTTAATCATTTATGTTACAGATTGATCTGCATTTTACATTCAAATTTCATCCAAAAGGTCTCTGACCTGGATATTTTCAAAGTAACAGAAGAAAGGAATACTAAACTAGCGTGAAAAGTACCAAATAAAAAATTCCGTATTTCTACGGAATGGGGTTATAATTTTTCAAGTGAATAGATATTGTTTATTATGGCGTAAATGACTATGCCTACTGTGTTTTTGGCTCCAATTTTCTCCAGAATCCGTTGTCTGTGGCTTTCCACGGTTCTTGGACTGATGAAGAGTTTTTCGCCGATTTCATTATTGGTAAATTCCTGACAAATCAGTTTTACCACATCTTTTTCTCTTTCAGACAGCTCATCTTCTGTTTCAAAAAGAGAATTTTTCTTTGCCGAGCTATTCATATAAGTGAATAACATCTGATGGTCTTCCGCAGTAAAGAAAACTCCATTTTTATTGACCATTGTAATGGCTTCAATAAATATTTTTTTATTGGAGTTTTTGGGAAGAAATGCAGAAACTCCCAACTTCACCATATATCCCAGAATAGAGGTTTTGTAATGGGAAGAAAGAATGATAATTTTCAGGTCGGGATATTTTTCTTTAAGAATCTCTACCAGTTCAAAACCATTCATGGGTTTCATCTGAACATCTACCAGGGCAATATCAGGAAAATCATTTTCCGAAATTTTCTCCAGTTGTTCAATAAAATCGGGACCATTATCTGCCGTAACGCATACCGATATATTTTTTTCATTGGACAGCAGCATTTTCACTCCTTCCAGGATCAGCTGTTCATCATCTATCAGGGCTATCTTGATTTGGGAACTCATTATGTTTGGGAATTTTAATAATTATACGACTTCCTTTATTTAAAAAAGTATTTTTCCATTTATAGGCGGCATTCATTGACTGGATTCTGGATTCGATATTCTTAATACCCATTCCTTTTTTCACCTTATCATAATCGAAACCCTGGCCGTTATCTGAGATCACAACTGCCATATTATAAGGGTAGTCTTTAATATAGATCCAAATATCCGTAGCATCAGAATGTTTGATTACATTGGTGGTAAATTCCTGAATAATCCTGTACAGCTGTACTTCCACAAAAAGATCTTTCTTTTTGTACCCGGGCATTACCTGCATTGAAATATTGATTTTATGGGAAAGATTAGCAATCAGTTCTTCCACATACAGCACCAACCCTACAGATTCCAGGTTAACGGGGTATAATGAATGGGAAATACTTCTGGCTGCATCAATCAGGGCAGACATTTGACTGTAGATATTTTTTTTAATAATTTCATCTCCCTTAGTGTCGAGATTGTTCAGCCATAAAGAAAGGATATTGAGCCTGTTTCCGATATCATCATGAATAGTTACCGCTATTCTTTTTCTTTCTTCTTCCTGAGCTTTGATGTTTTCCAGTGCCAGCTTTTTCTGGTGAAGGACTTCTGCTTCATGCTGTACATTTTTCTCTTTTATAATTCTGCTGATAAAAGACCTGTAGGCAAGCAAAATAAAAGCCACTATAACTGTTATGGTAACAATTATAAGGATTAACAGGTTAATATTTAAACTTACTTCTTTAATTTGATGAAGGTATATAAAAATGAACAGTACAAAATCCCGGACAGGATATTGTTTGCACTAAAAATAATATAATAATCGTCCTCTGACAGGTTAGCTATCTGATGCTGAACGATAAAAATAAATACCGAAACAGAGTAATAGAAAAAAATACTGGCATCTGTCAAAAGAAAACGGTTTTGTGCCGAAGTATCTTTTATTTCCCGGATCAATGTAAATCCGGAAAGACAGATGATTATAATATTAGAAACTACTTTAGCTATATCTGCATTGAAAGGGTAATTAAACCCATATTTTGAAATCATAAATCCGGCAGCCACTAATGCAACAAGCCCCAGAAAATATTTGGGCCAATCTAATTTTCTGATAAATAAAACTGACAGCAAAAAGAACTCCCCGGCAATATAAAGAGGATAGAGAAATGATGTATCATTGAGATTGAAAATATAAGGCAGGATAAGATTCAGCAGCTCAATAAAAAAAAGAAAAGCAATACAGTGAAAATATTGCTTCTCTTTATTATTTAATATGCGGTATTTTCCTGCTCCTAACAATATCACTGATAGAAGAAGACCATAGTTCAGGAATAAAATTGCCTTATAAAAATCAGCCATTCCTCAGGTATAATTATATTGCGTCCGGTATACGGCAAATAGGAGGACAAGGTTTTGCCCAATCGTAGGTATTGGCTTCAGTTATTGCACTGCTTCCTGTATTATTGCTTTCCAGGTTTTCAAGGAAAGAAATAAAAATCAGCGTAACCAGCATTCTACCATAGATATCACTGTATCTTAATCCGAATGAACACACTATTCTGGTTAAGTTTTTGTTTGAAAGACATAAATCTTCTGTAGGAACATAAAACTTAGTAAAGATTCTCGTTCCTTTGTATACTGTACATTCCTGATAAAACCAATCCATCCCTTCATTTCTCCATCTTTCAATAGCTTCTATTGCTTTATCCTGTTCAAGGACCGGTTTGCTGGAAATAGGGAAAGACATATCTGCATTCTTATCAATATTTTGAAGGTCTTTAGAGAGAAGAGCATTTTTAACAACTGTATACTGCTGTATTTCCTGCAGTTTCAAATCATAGGCAAGCGGGCAAAGAAGACTGCATGGATATTCTTCCATATTTCTTCTCAATCCGTTTTCATCCATGGGATATAAAATAATGATCAGGTTTTCTTTGTAAACCCCTACACCAGCACAGAATTCCGGATATTCGCTGTTACCTCTCATCCAATCCAGATGTCCTTTGTTTATTTCAAAAATATAATTGGCAGGAATTAATTTTTTAACCTCTGGAAAATTGGAAAGAAGTAAACTCCATTGATCCATAGCTGTTTTGCATTCCTCTTTAGAGAGCATGAAATCTTCGCTGTTTAATGTTGTCATAATCATAGTTTTTAAGTTGTATAAAAATATACAAACTACACATGCTATGCAAGTAAGAATTTTAATTAATAATTTCTCACTGTAATATGATAACAACGCTGTTGCTTCTCTTTGATGTAATAAATTCTACCAGCATTAGTATAATACTTTAAAACTTTCTCTAATGCCACCTCCATTTTTGGGTTATATTTCAGGACATTATTAAATCGTATGTAGGAGATATCGAAAGAATTCCCATAATTGTGGGAGCTGATCCCCAGCGAAGCATTAGAATTGACTCTTCTTAACCTGTTTTGATCTTCAAGTGTTCGGGTAATGGAGGAAACGGTAAATGTTCCACCCTTTGTATCTTTGCTAAATTTTGTACCCATTTTTTCTAATGTTGCCTTTGCTTTAGATACCATCCAGGGTCTGCTGTGATCAAGCTTCTGAACATGATACCCTTTCCCTGATTTTTTTATTTTATGAAACTTTCCGTTATTAATGTATTTCTGTACTGTTTTAGAATCTTTCAGCAGCTGTACTCCAAAACTTTTTGAAGCATCAATATGAGGCTTATAAAGAGCAGTCGGTTCAATATTTATAAACTTGATCCCTTTAAAGTCACGCATTGTATTTTTGGCCACCTGCGCATACTGTAGATTATAAATAAAAGGTACAAAGACCACACAAAGAAACTTTTTCATTAACTCCACTTTTAGATTTACTGAATGAAAGATAAAATGTTTATGTTATATCTTTCATTCCGATGATAGTACTATATAAATAAATCCCAAACAAACTTTAAACCAAATTATTGAATTTACAATTTTTGTTCTCCTATTTTTGAAATATTTTTTCAGTTTTAACTTTTTACTTTAAGATATAAATTTTACATTTGAGATACATTTTAAAAATAAACAACATGATAAAAAAACTTTTTGCTGAATTTTTCGGCACATTTTGGCTTGTTTTCGGAGGTTGTGGAAGTGCAGTTTTTGCCGCCGGAGTTCCCGATATTGGTATAGGACTTTTAGGAGTTGCTTTAGCCTTTGGTCTTACTGTCCTTACTATGGCTTACGCTGTAGGTCATATTTCCGGAGGGCATTTCAACCCGGCAGTTTCTTTCGGGCTTCTAGCCGGAGGAAGATTTTCTGCCAAGGACCTGATCCCTTATATTGTAGCACAGTGTTTAGGAGCACTTGTAGCAGCCGGATGTTTATACACTATCCTTAACGGTGCCGGAGCGGTAGATTTTTCAAAACCGGGTGATTTTGCCACAAACTTCTATGGTGAAGCCGTTTACAACGGAAAGGCATTCAGTATGGGAGCAGCATTCCTTGCTGAATTTTTATTAACAGCCTTTTTCCTTATTGTCATCATGGGAGCAACGGATAAATGGGCAAATGGTAAATTTGCAGGGCTTGCTATTGGTCTTGCCCTTACTTTGATCCATTTAATCTCTATTCCAATCACCAATACGTCAGTAAACCCTGCAAGATCCCTTTCGCAGGCAGTTTTTGCGGGTGGACTTGCCATGTCACAGCTTTGGCTGTTCTGGGTAGCTCCTATCCTGGGAGGAATTGTAGGTGGATTGATCTACAAATTCTTACTTCAGAGAGATACTGCAGAAATAACAGATTAATAAGAATCTCAATTTATAACGAAATAAAAAATCCTGCCGGCTGGCAGGATTTTTTTATTTTGTCTTTTTAATATCAAAAGGATTTTTAAAAATAAGTTCTTCGTGCTTTCCTTTAATCTCCATTTTACGCTGAAGAAGATTGAGAGCTATTTTCCTGATAAAAAGATCTTTATCATTCAGACTCCAGTAAGAATCTTCATGCAGTTTTTTAGCAGAGCGGATTGGATAAAATTCGGTTTCCCAGGTATCCACATTATGATAAAACTCAATAATTCCGCAGTGTTCAGGAATAAGGTTAGCGTCTACCATTCCCATAGGTAACAGAAAACTGAAAGTATTACAGATATAGTCGCCACAAGAAATTTTATCGTGCTTCAGAAATTTTTCACCGGTTTCTTTATTGATATATGATTTTTTGAAATCATTTTTAAAGTCACTTTTAGAAAGTTTGATTTCAATTTCATGGCTACATCCTTCTGCATCTATAATCAGAATATCTGCTTCCCAATCTGCCTGAAAATAATTAGTCAGAACGAGCTCTTTTTCAAAATCACAGTGAGAGTGAATATAGGCATGTACAAGTTCTTCTATTTTGATCATGGTTTTTATAATAATGTAAAAGGTACAAAGTACAATGTATTGGATCAGAAGACAGGAGACTTAGAGATTAGAGACAGGAGATTTTAAGCTGTTGAGAAGTGTATAATCTTAAGGTCCAATGTTTAATTTAATGCTTCAAATCTCAGGAACCTCAAATCGCACACCTGCGTAGTTTTCAACTTTCAACTTTCAACTTACCAGCAAGCTGCAGCCTCTGATATCAGAGTGGTCTATTCTTCCCAGCACGTGAAATTTATCACCATTTATTTTCCCCAGATCCTGAGTGGCAATAAAAGAACAGGAATGGGTATTGGCAAGATCTATAATATTAATAGCCCCTGTTCTTCCTTCTTTTTCGTAAGACAGCGGGTCTTCTGCATTTCTTACCATAATCCTCATCCAGTTCGGACATTGATATTCATTATTTCCAAGAGAGTACGCTTGTGAAAGCAGTTCCGTCATCGAATATTCAGAATATATTTTGTGGGTATTAAAACCTTCCTGTAAAATGAGCAAAAGTTCATCTTTTGTCATCTCTTCTTTTCGGCCCTTCATTCCTCCGGTTTCTATAACCACTAAATTTTCAAGAAAACTTAGAGATTTATTATTGGGATTTGATTGACAATAGTCTAAAAAATCCAACAAGGCAAAAGAAACTCCAAAGAGAATAACTTTTTGATCTTTCAATTGGTTTAAAAGGTCAAAAAGGTCTTCGTGATTATAAAGGAAATAACCGTTTTCCGGTTTTCCCGATTTTTTCATCAAATAATCCACCATATAAATTAATGATGAATTTTGTTTTTCCAAATAGCTTGGAAGTAACCCCAGAAAAATAAAATCTTCCGGCTTACCTATAAACTGTTCGAAACTTTTATAAATACTTTCTTCATATAAATTCTGATCGGCAATGAAATGTTTCGACAGATTCATCTGGGTGGTTCCTGAGCTCTGAAAATATAAATCTGCAGAGACATTCTTATCCAGAATCTGATGATTTTTGAACATTTCTATAGGCAGAAAAGGGATCTTCAATACGCTGTCTACCTCATCAGGATTCACTTTTAAAAAGTTGACAAACTTTCTATATATCTCAACATTTTCATACTGATAACGAAATGTTTCCAATGATGCATCTACAAAATCCTGTTCTGTTTGTATGTTGAATATATTTTTCAATTGATAAATCTTTTTTACACCTCCCATCCCTTCAATACAGTGAATTTCAAGAAAGAATATTTTTTATTTAATATTTTTTACTGCAAAATTAAACTTTGGTAAAATTCTTGCAATTACTTTTTCGGAATATGGATTAAAAACAAGAATGCGCTTAGGTTCATTCGAAAATTGTCTCTTTTAGGGGCAATTTTTTTTGTTTTTATTTCTCAAAAACCTTGAGTTCAAAATCTTTTTTGAAAACTCCGTAAGTAAAGTAGGAAATCCAATCACCAAGGTTGATATATTTTGAATTCTGCTCCAGATCCAGCACCATAGGAAGATGACGATGCCCATAAATGAAATAGTCTATCTTTTCGGTCTTCAGCTTTTCTTTGGAATAGATGATCAAAAATTCTTTGTCTTCACCTAAAAATGCTTTATCCTCTTCTCCGGAAATCATTTTGTTCTTTTGGGAAAGATACAAAGCCACTTTCATGGCAATATCGGGATGCAGCCATTTGAAAAACCATTGTGCCACCGGATTTGTGAACAGCTTCTTCATTCTTTTATATCCTTTATCTCCCGGTCCCAGTCCATCTCCATGAGCCAGCAAAAACTGCTTCCCTCCCATTTCAAAATATTGTTTCTGATAAAAAACAGTACATCCTATTTCCTCTTCCAGATAATCTTTCATCCAAAGATCATGGTTTCCCACAAAAAAATAAATGTGGATTCCCCGGTCTTTCAGTTCAGCAATTTTACCCAGAACACGTACATATCCTTTGGGAACAACATGTTTCCATTCATGCCAGAAATCAAAAAGATCTCCCATTAAAAATAAAACCTGAGCATCTTCTTTGATCTCATTCATCCAACGTATAAATTTCTCTTCACGGATCCGGCTCTCTTTAGGAGTGGGAGCTCCAAAATGCTGATCTGAAGCGAAATACACCTTTTTTCCAGGTTCTAAATTAATTGTTGTTTTTAACACTGTCTGAACTTTATTGGAAATGAATTATTAATTATCTTCTGCAAACCACTCTCCATAAGAGTTTTCGGTCTCATGAAGTTTAAGATAAGCCAGAGAAATTCCTTCAGGAAGTTTTGATTTTACTTTTGCAGCAATAGCATACAGCATATTTTCACAAGTCGGCTGGAAACTGCAGTAGATTACTTTGTGTCCCTTCTGCTCAAGGTCATCTCCCAGTTCTTTGTGAGGAGACAAGGCATTCACCAAAACGGAATGATCCCACACATCTACAATTTCAGATTTTACGATACTTTTGATATCTCCAAAATCCACCACCATCCCATTCTTAGGGTTTTCAATATCATTAATAGGTCTTCCTTTTACCGTTACAAACAGTTTATAGGAATGTCCGTGCATATTTTTACACTTCCCATCGTAGTTGTACAGTACGTGAGCTGTTTCGAATGTAAAAATTTTTGTTATACGTATCATGGTGCAAAGATATGACAAAACAGCTAAACACAGAAGAGACTGTTTCTATTACAGGTATTAAACTAATCTTTTAATCAATTCTTAAGGTTAAATTATTGTCTCTGGATCCGTCTGTATTGATTGCGTTGTAAGGAATAGTCAGCCAGCCACTTTTGTTCATGACGAATTTAAAACCATATGTTTTTCCTTTTTCAAACTGTGATTTTGGTACTGCCAGTTCAAAAGTATTGTTCTTTTTAAGAGTCAGCTGATAAGATTTATTTTCACTGTTCCAGTCATTAAATGAACCTGCTACTGAAACAGTCTTGATAAACTCAGTACTTAGATTTTCAGGATATTGATAAGAAAAAATCACTTTGTCATTTTCTGTTCTGTATCCATATATTTCTTTCTTAAGGTCAGGATGTACAAAAGGTTCAGCTATGGTCATTTCTTCTACTAATGCATACGGATTCATTAGACGTTTATCCATAATTCCGGCAATATGATTAATCATTTGATACATTACAGGAAATCCTTTATTCGCGTTATACATGACGACAACAGCCATATTGTTATCTGGAAAAATACTATAAGCACTTACGTTTCCGCCTGAGAATCCATATGACTTTGTATTATTGTTATCTGTAATTTCCCAACCATGGCCGAATTCCCAGTCATTATTTTTATAATTAAACGGTTTCCACATCATCTTTTTAGTTTCAGGTTTCAGGAAATCATTTTTGCTGAAATGGATGCTCCACTGTAAAAAAGCAGGAAGGGTAACCGCCAGTCCATTGGCAGAATGGGCTCTCAAGCCACCAACCTCAGTTAGCTTTTCATACAGTTTCTTCTCAGGATTATAATTATATTTCCCCACTCTATTAGGGATTTCTTCAACAGAATTAGAAGAAAAAACGACCTGATTTCTGGATTCCGGAAATTGATTTTCAAGGATATACTCTTCGAAAGTTTTTCCTGTCATTTTTTCAATAATCATACTAATCAACATATAATTTGTCTGATTATACCGATAATGATCTCCAGCTTCAAATTCTATTTTTTCATTTGACAAGCGTTTAATAACTTCATTAAAGGTCGCTTTTTCAGGAAGATCTTTCGCATCTAACATGTCCGGAAGTCCTGAAGAATGAGAAAGAAGATTTTTCACCTGTATGTTTTGCCAGTCTTTCGGCAGGTTGTCTATATACTTTGAAATCTTATCATCCAGCGATACTTTTCCTTCTTCAATAAGTTTAAAAAGACCAACATTGGCAATTAATTTTGTATTGGAGTACACCCTGAACATGGACTTAGAACTCACTTTTTCATCAGTTTCCAGGTTCTCACGCCCATAGTACTGCTGGAATGTTACTTTATCATTTTTTACAATTCCTACGGCCATTCCGGGAATTTCATTGATTTGAATAACATTTTTTATATAGCTGTCAATTGCTTTTGACTGTTCTGCTGTCTGACTGAATCCTAAAATGGATACATTAAAAAATATAGCTGCTAAAACGGATTTCTTCATTATTTGTTGATCTATTGTCGATAAGACAACCACAGGCTTTATTATGTTACAAAGATTTTTAACTTTTATTTTAATAAGTGTTCAAGCATATTTTATTTAGGTTTCAATGAATCAATTTCATATCCAAGCTCGGATAAATAATCCAGTCCATTTTGTTTTTCCATCTTATTCTTTCCACTCCAACCCTTTTCCCTTCCCTTTACGATAAGTTGTTGAATATATTTAGGCTCATTTATATTGATGTTTTCTATGGAATCTCTTACTGTATTCATCAAATTGATTCCAGAATTTAAGGGCTGCCCCATGAAATAATCATCAGAAGTAAGAAATTCAATGAGTAAGGGTGTCTGCTTCTGTCCGCTTAAAAATATTTTCACCGTTAAAGTATTGGTTTCCGTACCTGCATGATATTTATCTGTGACAGAATATAGATACTCCATATTGTGGATAAGTATTTTTCTTAATTTACGTTTCATCTCAAGTTGTTTCCGCAATATTTTTCAATCCCTGAAGAACCGGATTCTCTCCACCTTGTGGCTCTTCCTGTATTGCGTTAGGTCTGTTATCTTCCTGTATGATTTCAAGTTTCGTTTTTCCGCCAAGATCGGTCAGAATATATTTCATCACAAAATAATTCTCAGGTTTATCTTCAAGGTCCGGTCTGGGGGCAAAGAGGTTATAGCTTAAACTGTCCGTTGGAATAAAGGTCAAAACGGTTCCCCATTGTTTAAATACATTCCCTTCCCACTCTGCTATAAACTCAATAGCACTTCCTACGATCCAATCTGTGAGTAGATTACTTCCGTATTGCCATTGTTTTACCAACTCAGGTATTGTCAAAGTATCCCAAACTTTTTGCTTGGACGCATTGATCACTATTGTTGAAATATTTGTTGCCATGTGCATCGGTTTTTCAGAATGATTATATATTGTTTTTAGCTTTATCTGCTACTGTATGTTATTATTTAAAATTTCTCCAGCCAGTTAGTCTCCAGCCGTTTAATCTTTTTTGTTTCAGGATCAAATAAAACCCAAAGCGTACTTGAATCCACCAAAAGCTTGTCATTACAGTAAAATTCAACTTTTCTCGGTTGCTTAGCTCCTTCAGGAGGCAGAGGATAGGTTTTTATGGTAATATGATCATTCAGATAGGCCTGTTTTTTATATTGAATATGGTGATCCAGAAGCATCCAGGCATCATTTTTATATTCTGTTTTATGTTTTAAAAAATCCCAGTGTTCGGCAGCTATTTCTTCCACCCAATGTACATACTGGACGTTATTGACATGCTGATTCTGATCAATATGTTCTTCCGTTACTTTTATCTGTTTTTGATATACTAAATCCATTATCTACAGCTTATTGATAATCAAATATAGAAATTTTTAAGCTCGAATTTTGCTGATATTTTTTTTATTTTTTCTCAAATTCTTCAAATCGCACTGGCTTTTAAATCCCATGAATTCTCCTATTTTTTGCGCCCAATAAAATTTTACACAAACTGCTAAGGATAAAATGCTAAAGGAAAACAAGAGGCTGTCTCAATAGGGCCGTTTTTTTATGACCAATATGTATGGTCACTCATCGGATAATCACTCTTAAGGGTTTGCATTTGCAGAGTCTTTGTCATTCCGTAGGAATCCAGCCTGAAAAAAATAAAACGGGGGTTTAGATTCCTACGGAATGACACCCCCTGTATAGTTTCAATTCGTACAACTCGAAAAAATATATCAATAGAAAGAAACTGTCTCAAAAATACCCCTCTCTCGGACTCGTTTCTGACAACTTTTGTCATTTAGGAGATCCTCAGAGCTGTATTTTACCTTTTGGGACAGCCTCTTTATTCTATTTATATTTTTATCTTTTGCAGGTATCATAGGCTGGCATCCTCACTAAATTGCTTTTCAGGCCAGACAAAACCGACTCCACCAGGCAAATAACGCACCGTATCCTGAAGATAAAAAGTATTAATCCCTTGTATCATAAGTCCAAAGTTGTAGACGTATTTATCAACATATTCCTGATAAACACCAAATTCTCTATATTCATTATACAGCTCAAGAAGCTCTGCCAGGTCTTCATTGTGAATCCGTAATGCTTTAATGCATGCTTCTTCTAAAGAAATAGTATACTCTTCCTGTAATACTATAATCAGGTTAAATACTTCAGTTTTTTTTGCTAATTCTTTTGGGAGAGAGTGAAAATCATTTTGCCAGGCGACTACCCGGACCATCAATGCTTTTATCCTTTGAAAAACAGAGTGTTCGGAAATATGTTTTGGAATAACAAAACCCGGTAAAATTTCTGTCCAACACAGATAAGGATACATCAATACAGAATATTCCCGGATGGCTTTAAAAAGTGCAAGCGAAGGTGTGCGGGCAGCAGCTTTATAAGGAGTTTCCACCTCTATTCCATATCGGGTAGCACGATAAAAGTCTTCTATAAATCGTTCCATCCACTCCGCAGGCATAAAGTCAAGGTATTCGTCTCTCAGAAGTGCCACATGACGGTACAAGCCATTTTCGTCAGGTCCTGGATTATCTCCTTTTAATATAGCTGTAAAACGATCCCGCTGACACTCAATTTCCTCAAGAGAGGCATGTTCTAACTGGTCATCCAATACAATATAGAAGAGCATAAATTTATTACAAGGCAATACTTGTTCATAGCTCGCCTGTGGAAGCATTCTGGCAGTGCGGTACTGCAGTTTCATCCTTTTGTATTTCTCCCTTTGCTTCTCTGTCAAAAAAGTATAATCATTGTCAATCCAGAAATCCATATCCCTTCCCATTTGATCCACATGAGGATTAATCAGATCTGGCCAAGGATAATATCCCAGTGGCAAATAGTCTGCACTTTTATAATTATATTGTTCCATTGTGACTGTTTTATTGTTAAATACTATTTTTGAGTCCTTGCATTATATTTCAAAACTTTTCTCGTGTTCTAAAACACATAACTTGTCTAAAGTTTCAACCGATTCAATACACCTCGTCATATCAGGATTCTATATCAGGATAAGTATGGATTGGAAATTCAGAAGGTATATACCGAACAGTATCCCCATTATACCAGTCATCCAGCCCGGTTATATTCAGCAATATATGGTATACATAGTTCTCTGTTTCCTTCTGATAAATACCAAAATCAGGTAAGTCCTTTTGTATAGCATCCATTTCTTCCACATAGGAATCATGAATACGTTCAGTTTCCTGCATAGCCTCTTCAAGAGATAGTTTATTCTGATGCATTAGTACCAAAATATGGTTACACACTTCAAACTGGCCGTCAGCCATTTCTTTTTCTAATGTATACCAGTCATTCTGGATAGACATAATCCTACACAACAATGTTCTAAGGCGCATGATAACAGGATGTTCTATAATAATCTTTGGCAACATAAAGTTGGTGCCGGCTTCAATCATATCTCCATAGACATACATTGCAATAGTATACTCCCTCATAAATTGTAGTCGCAATAAACTTGGATAACGGCCTTCGAGACGGTAAGGAGCTTCCTCCATGATGCCATAAGTTGTATAACGATACAAGTTTTTGGCCAGTCGCTCCATCCATTCAGAAGGCATATAAGTAAGGAATTCATCTCTGCATTTTGCAATCTGCCAGTACAGACCAATGTCAGTTGATTTAGGAGTATCCCCCAACATTACTCCTATAATACGGTCCCTCTCTATGGCCACTTTATCTACCGGCCAACGTTCATAATAGTCATCATATAAAGTAAGCCATATAAAAAAACGCGCTATCGGTCGGAGATGGTCAATATTGGTAGTTGTGGGTGACATCCAGGATGCTCCATTAGCCAAATTATGTCCTTTTATTTTTTCTGAGGCTTCGCTCATAAAGGGTTTATAATCTTCAACCAGCCACTGTCGTTCTTCTTCAGTAAAATAATAGGGATGAGCTGGAGCAATATGAGGCCATGGGTATTTAAGACGTGGCATATTTAATTTTCGTTGCATGATTTTTTTATATTAATATTAAAAAATATTGAATTGATACACGAACATCCTTCTTTATTGAATTTGTTCTTTGCCCAATCTTTCCTTCAGTTCTAATGCACTTGGAAATTCAGTTCTGTTATAACGGTCAAGTTTAGTAGAAATATTTTTCCAACCACTGAGGACCATACTCATATAATGCACCCAATTAACAACAGCTTCCTGCCAGATACCAAAATCAGGAAGAGAGGCTTGCAGGACTATAAATTCTTTCAGGTCTTCATTATGTAACCGCAGATCTTCCAGACAGGCCATTTCTAGTGAGACTTGCTGTTCATTTTGGATTACTTTCACAATGTTATAATAAATACTATCTGTAGCTTCATCTTTTACAACGGATTGTACTTCATTGAAAAAAGTGACCAGATGACAGGCCAAAGCTTGGAGGCGGCGAATTACCGGATGTTCATGTATTTCCGGAGGCAGAACAATACCTGTTTCTACTTCTGTGAGTTGTAAGAAAGGATATAAGCAGATGGAGTCCTCCCTCAAAGCAATACACTCCGTTACCGTTGGGAACATCTTACTTTTCTTATACTTCAGCTCTCTTTCCAAGCCGACAAAATACCTATTGATCATTTGACTGAAGCGCAAAATTGACTCTTCCGGAATGAATTGCAGCAGCTCTTCTCTCAATGAAGACAGCATAGCCCCTAAAGGTATGGCTGATTCTGCAGCGCTTAGTTTACCATTCAGTATTGCAATAGATTGAGTACGTACATATTCAATATCCTCGGGTTCACTTTCTTCATAAAGATCATCATTATACAACGTCCAAAGCATTAACCTGCAAATGGGTTGAAATCGTTCAGCTGACGCTGTAGGGAACCACTGGGCAGCAATATGGGCTGTCTTGGTTTTTTTGTACTTTTTGCGCAGATCAGAATTCTTTTCATAAAGCCATAGATATTCTCCGTCGATCCACTGATTCTCAGTAATCTCCTGTAATTGATCAGCGTGGGGATTTTTTAATGTTGGGAATGGATACCTGAACTTATTGCGAAGCAGTTCAAGAGTGTTAAAATTTTCATTGCTCATGATTGTATGTTTTAATGGTTTTTGTTTTTCAGAGAATATGTGATATTATTTAAAATACAGTTTCTTATTTATAAAGATCTCCCATATTAAAAAAACAACATATCGCACTCGCTACCAACTAGATACAATCACGAATAATATAAATCAAATATATATTTTTTTATGATTATTGTACTATAAAAATATTTTTTTAATTAAAAACAAATAGCCATCGAGATTAAAACCTTATTAATTTATTAAAACTCTAATTATCAGATACAGAATTTCGGCTATTCAAAGCACCAAAATCAAGAGGTGTAGTCAGTAATACTATCAAGTCTCTTAGCATTCTGGGATTCTTCAGCTACTTCCTCTACCCCAATATCCTCGATCTCCTTTATACCAACAATATAAAAAAACGGAATCAGATGGTAATCCGATTCCGTTTTTAGAATATTTAATCTGTTGAAAGATTATTTAGATTTTGCTGCAGGCTTAGAAGTTGTTGCTGTCCCGCCTAATTTAGCTTTTACACTATCAGTAATATCCTCACTCCCATCTGTGTAGATAAGATTGTTGTTACCCTGTGAAGCTGTATCAAATACAAAGTTCAGACTTTTTTCTTTTGCTACTGCTAAAATAGCTCCACGTACTTTTTGCTGTAATGGAACCAACAGTTCATTTTGTTTTGCTGAAATCTCCTTACCGGCTTGCGTTCTTGCTGTTTCTACTTTTTTTCCTAAAACATCTAATTCAGTCTGCGCTGCCATCAGTTCCTTAGTCACTGATTCTTTATTCGCTTCCGTCAATGTTTTTTCTTTATCTTGTGCTACTTTCAGTTTAGCTTGATAGTCACCGATTAACTTTTCAACTTCAGCTTGCTTGGTTTTAGTAAGGTTATCAATCGTTGCACTTATCGTTTTTACCTCAGGTAAGCTTGAGAAAACTTCATCAGTATTTACGCTACCTATTTTTTGCTGAGCATGTACAGTATTTGCGCTAAGCGCTAATCCTGCTGTAATAAAAAGGGCTTTAATTAAATTCATTTTGTTTAAAAAATTGTTTTTTTTCGACTTCAAATATAATCCAAATTTTTATTAGTTATCTTCAGACTTCTAAGAATAAAAAACCTTCCCGGAAATGAGAAGGTTTACTATCAAAAAATATGGAAAAAATGACTAATGAAACTGAGCCGTTTCTGTAGAATCTTTCATAGCTACGGTAGCTGAAGAACCGTTTGTCACAACATTCTGTACTTCATCAAAATAGCCTGTTCCTACAAAAGACTGGTGCTTCACCGCTCTGAATCCTTTTTGTTGCAGTGCAAACTCACGCTCCTGAAGTTCTGAATATCCGGCCATTCCTCTTTCTTTGTAAGCTAAGGCCAATTCAAACATTGCTGTGTTCAGGGCATGGAATCCTGCCAGTGTGATAAACTGGAATTTATATCCCAATTTTGCCAGTTCTTCACGGAAAGTAGACATCTCCTCAACGTTTAGCTTTGCTGCCCAATTGAATGAAGGTGAACAGTTGTAAGCCAGCATCTTTCCAGGGAATTTTGCGTGAATTCCTTCAGCAAATTTTCTTGCCTGTTCCAAATCCGGATTTGAAGTTTCCATCCAGATTAAATCCGCATAAGGTGCATAGGACAGCCCCCTGTCTATACCCTGTTCTACACCATTTCTTACCACATAAAACCCTTCAGAGGTTCTTTCCCCTGTGACGAATTTTTTATCTCTGTCATCAATATCTGATGTTAATAAGTCAGCTGCATCAGCATCTGTTCTCGCAATGATAAGGCTTGGCACCCCTAAAACATCTGCAGCAAGACGTGCCGCAATCAACTTGTTAATAGCTTCCTGTGTAGGAACCAGTACTTTTCCTCCCAAGTGTCCGCATTTTTTAGCTGAAGAAAGCTGATCTTCAAAATGAACTCCTGCAGCTCCTGCTTCGATCATTTGCTTCATCAGTTCAAAGGCATTTAGATTTCCTCCAAAACCGGCTTCTGCATCTGCAATGATAGGAACAAGATATTCTTTATCTCCGTTTCCGCTTACAGACTGTACCTGATCTGCTCTTAATAAAGCATTATTTATTTTCTTCACCACAGAAGGCACTGAATTAGCAGGGTATAAAGACTGGTCCGGATACATTTCTCCTGATAAGTTAGCATCTGCTGCTACCTGCCAGCCAGAAAGATAAATAGCTTCCAGCCCGGCATCCACTTCCTGAACCGCCTGGTTACCTGTAAGGGCCCCTAGACCGGCAATATAATCCTGGTTATTTAATTTATCCCAGAATTTTTTAGACATTTCTGTCGCAATGGTATAATCAATCTTATAAGAGCCTCTGAGTTTTAAAACTTCTTCAGCAGTATAAGGTCTTTTTACTCCGTTCCAACGTGGGTTTGTTAGCCAATCTTGCTCTATAGCCTGGATTTGTTCTTGTTTAGATTTCATAATATTTGGATTTTGTTAATTTTGGATTAGGGATGAGTAGTCAGGTAATAGGAGCGAGAGTCTTGAGTATGGTTGTCAGTTGATAGTTGATAAGTCACACTCATTTAGGTGTATCACTACAACGCTCTCACGCTCTTACCCTCAAACTAAATAAAAGGATATGCTTTTAAGGTTAAAAATTCTTCAAAGTTTTCTGAGAAAATCAATTCATTGAAAAGTTCTTTGGCCAGATTAAATTTTCCGGTTTTGAAACGGTTTTCTCCCACGTAGTTTTCAATATTCTCCATTTCTTCGGTTTCCCATTGCAGGACCATACTTCGGGTCAATGTTCTGTCACCGCTTAAAACCGCTTCATTTTTCAACCACTGCCAGATCTGGGTTCTGGAAATTTCTGCGGTGGCCGCGTCTTCCATCAGATTGTATATGGCTGCTGCACCGGTTCCCATTAGCCAGCTTTCAAGGTAAAGAATTCCTACATTGATATTTTTTCTGACTCCTTTTTCTGTTATTTCTCCTTTAGGAATTTCCAGGAGGTCTGTTTCTTTGATATGGTATTCAAATTTTTTATCGATCTGATTCTTTTCAGGCATATACTGATCAAAAATCTCTTTTGCCACCGTAACCAATGCAGGGTGTGCTACCCAGGTTCCATCGTGTCCGTTCTTTACTTCACGTTCTTTATCGCTTCTTACTTTTTCAAAAGCAATTCTATTGGCTTCATCATCATCTTTTACCGGAATCTGAGCAGCCATTCCTCCAATGGCATGAACATTTCTTTTATGGCATATTTCAATAACCCTTTTTGAGTAGGCACTCATAAAAGGAGACGTCATTGTTACCTGATCTCTATCCGGAACAATAAACTCAGGAAGGTTTCTTAGTTTCTTGATATAGGAAAAAATATAATCCCATCTTCCACAGTTCAGACCTGCGCTGTGCTCTTTTAACTCATATAGAATTTCATCAATCTGGAAGGAAGCGGTGATTGTTTCAATCAGAACAGTTGCTTTAATCGTTCCCTGAGGAATTTCCAGATAATTCTGGGCGAATACAAAAACATCATTCCACCAACGGGCTTCTTTATAATGCTCCAGCTTTGGAAGATAAAAGTAAGGACCACTTCCTTTTTCCAAAAGATTCTTTACATTTCTGAAAAAATAAATACCAAAATCAGTCAGTGAGCCTGATGCTTCTTCTCCATTGATCTCAATATGCTTTTCTGGCAGGTGCAAGCCACGGGGGCGAACCAATAAAACAGCAGTTTTCTCATTCAGTTTATACGCCTTTCCATTTTCGTTGGTAAAATCAATTTTTCTGCTCACTGCATCGGAAAGATTAATTTGGCCTTCGATGCAGTTTTCCCATGTTGGCGAGCTGCTGTCTTCAAAATCAGCCATAAATGTATGAGCTCCGGAATTCAATGCATTGATAATCATTTTCCGGTCAACCGGTCCTGTAATTTCTACTCTTCGGTCCAGCAAATCCTCCGGTAATGATGCACAAGTCCAGTTTCCATTTCTGATCTCTTCCGTCTCATATAAAAATTTTGGAAGAATACCTTTGTCGAATTCCTGCTGAGTTTTTTTCCTTTCTTTTAAAAGTTCCAGCCTTTTATCATTAAAATTTTGATGAAGTGCTGTCAGAAAGTCCAACAAATCCGGAGTTAAAATTTCTTCAAACTGCTTCTGAGTCTTTATTTTTAATTGAGCCTGCGTTTCCATAACTTGTTGATTTTGTGATTTGATGTTACAAACATAAATAAAAATTTTCACAATCAGCGAACGTTCGCTAATTTATTTTAAAAATTATTATGCGAATAATCGCATTCAATTATTTATATTTGAGTAATGAATCCAGAAAGTGACTTTATCAAAACAGTTTTCGGGCTAAAGCTGAAGCAACAGAGACAAAAGAAAAATTGGTCTCTCCAGGATCTTGCAGTAAAAACCGGATTATCAAAATCTTACCTCAACGAAATTGAAAACGGAAAAAAATATCCTAAACACGATAAAATCATCCAGCTTTCTGATGCTTTGAACTGTACTTTTGATGATCTGGTATCCACAAAACTGGATAAAAGCTTAGCACCATTCAATGAAATACTGCAATCTGATTTTTTCAAAGAGGTTCCCCTGGAATTGTTTGGGATCAATAAAAATAATCTTATCAGTATCATCAGTGATGCTCCTAAAAAAGTAACTGCTTTTATCAATGCCCTGATTGAAATTTCCCAAAACTATAATTTAGGAAAAGAAAGGTTTTATTTTGCCGTATTGAGGTCTTTTCAAGAGTTGTATGATAATTATTTCCCGGACATAGAAGAAAAGGTCAACTTATTTACTCAAGAAAATCAATTGTATATTGATAAAAATCTAAAGGCTGAAGCCCTGGAAAATATTCTCGTTGAAAAATTCAGTTATCAAATTCAATCTGAAGATTTCGAACAGTATGGAACCCTGGATAATCTCCGGTCTTTATTTGTGCCTGAAAAAAAATTGTTGCTCCTCAACAAAAAACTTGAAAAAGATCAGAAAACATTCATTCTTGCTAAAGAAATAGCCTTCAATGTACTGGACTTAAGGGTTCGTCCAAATACTTATTCATGGCTTGATTTCGGAAGTTTTGAAGAAATTCTTAATAATTTTTATGCGTCTTATTTCGCCGGAGCTTTATTAATATCGAAAGACCCTGTCATTGAAAAAACTTCAGATTTTTTTAAGCAAAATAAATGGGAACCTACAAATTTTGAGAATCTTATCAACAGCTTTACCAACTCCCCGGAAACGTTCTATTACAGGTTAACCAATATTCTTTCCGCTGAAATGGGGATCAAGGACTTGTTTTACTTATGTCTGGTAAAGAAGAAAGATTCTGATAAAATACAGATTTTAAAAGAGCTTCACCTCAACCACCAACAGGCTCCCCATGCCAATGCTATGCATGAACATTACTGCAAAAGATGGATTGCAGTGAAAAACCTGCATCATTTAAAGGAAAATGAAACGTTGACAGATGCTCAAATCTCCCATTATAAAGATCAGGGGATAAGCTATCTGGTTATCTCAACTTCTCAAAAAAATCCTTTTTCTGACGGAAGCAACAGAAGTTACTGCCTCGGTATCTTATTGAACCCTCAGACTATTAAAAAAATAAGTTTTATAAAATCTCCATCTTTAAAAACCATCAACGTGGGAGTGACCTGTGAATCCTGCAGTATTCCGGATTGTGAAGTAAGGCAAGCACCTCCTGTGCGCCTGGAAAAGGAACACTTTAATCTCAGTATGAAAAATGCTATTGAAAAGATCAGGAAAGAATTTTAGAGACTGAGACCTGGAGGATATGGAAGTTTAGGAGGGTGAATAGTTTAAAAATGGTTATTTAGTGAAAAAACAATTTCCTAACTTAGCTAAAAACACCCCGATGATGCTTGATTTATTATTCCCTAACCGATGCATCCACTGCAACAGGATTATTGAACCTGATCTTTTGGTCTGCGACTTATGTTTTAACCAGATTCATTTCACCCATTATGATTATTTTGGAAATAATCTTATCAAAGAAAAATGCAGGCTACTCTTCCCCGTTGAGCATACTTATGCTTTGATACAATTTGAAGAAGAGGGGGTAAGCAGAAAAATCATTCATGAGCTCAAATACAGAAGCAGGGAAAAAACAGGAAAAATTCTGGCAGAATGGACTATAGAGCGTCTGGATTTTAAAGATGCAAAACCTGACCTGATGGTAAGCGTTCCTTTACATCCAAAAAAACTGCGGGAAAGAGGTTACAATCAGCTGCATCTCTTCACAGAAACCCTATCCGGCTTTTATAAAATACCATTTGAGCATACCTTGATTAAAAGAAATCATTATTCAAAAGCCCAGGCCCTGAAGGACAAGAAGCACCGTCTTGAATCTGTCAATACATTTTCACTCAATACAGCGGTAACAGGAAAACACATTTTACTTATTGATGATGTTTTTACAACAGGAAACACCGTTTCATCAATTGCATGGGAAATTTTAAAAGCCGGTGATAATAAAATAAGTGTACTGATCATGGCCGTAGATATTTAATAATTGAAGTTCACTGATGACAACTTCCAGGCTCACCTTCTGAAATCTTACAAACTTCTTTCGTCTTCAAATTCTTTTTCTTAATTTTCCGGAAAACTATATCATCATGCCTCATCTTATTTTACTGCACGGCGCGTTAGGTCACAGTGATCTTTTCCATCCTTATGTGGAGCAGTTATCTCAGTATTTTACCATTCATACTCCTTTATTTTCAGGACACGGGAGTACCATGCTTCCTGCAGAAGGTATCAGTATTGAAAAATATACTCAGGAATTAGAAGAATATTGCAACAGTAAAAATCTGGCAGATGTATATCTTTTCGGACACAGCATGGGAGGTTATGTTGCCCTTTGTTATGCTATGAAAACACCCGAGAATGTCAATTCAATCATCACTTTGGGGACGAAATTTGACTGGACTGAAGAGCAGGCTGTAAAAGAAAGTAAAATGCTGAACCCTGAAGTTATTCTTCATAAAGTTCCGCAATATGCACAACTCTTAGAAGCTCAACATGGTCAAAAATGGACAGAGCTACTTCCAGCGGTTGCTGATTTAATGGTTGATTTAGGGAAAAAGACACCGCTAAAAGGCAATCTTGCCGGGATTAGCCTCCCAGTCCAGATTATGGTAGGAGACAAAGACAATATGGTGACCATCGAAGAGAGTATCCATGTTTACAGAAGCCTTCCATATGCAAAATTGGCCGTACTTCCGGATACAAAACACCCGATGGATAAAGTACGACCAACCTTGTTATTGGATATTATAAAAGATTTTTGGAATCTTTCTTAAGTTATCTTTGAAGTTTTTCTCCGTAGCTTAAATCACCCGCATCACCAAGTCCCGGGGTAATATACCCTTTTGAAGTTAAGTTTTCATCAATGGCTCCCACCCAAATCTGAGCGTCAGGATAGGCATTCTGCACAGTCTCTACTCCTTGTCTTGATGCAATTGCTGCTACAATATGAAGCTGGGTAGGATTTCCGTTGGTCAGTAGATCTTTAATAGCTTCAATTAAAGAAGCACCTGTTGCCAACATTGGGTCTGCTACGATCAAGGGTCTTCCTTCGATACTTGGGCAAGTCAGATAATCCTGCTTAATTGAGAAATAGTCGTTGGCATCGTGCTTTCTGTACGCTGCTACAAAACCACAATCTGCTCTGTCTAAATAGCTCAGAATTCCTTCAAACAATGGAACTCCTGCTCGTAAAATTGTAGTAATAACCGGCTGTACCGCGATTTCTCTGCTTTTTATCGTATCTAAAGGAGTTTGGATTACAACTTCTCGGTACTCCAGCCCTTTGCTGATTTCGAAAGCTGCAATCTCTCCGATTCTTTCCATATTTCTTCGGAATCTCATCCGATCATGCTGAACTTCCACGTTTCGAAGTTCATTAATCCATTCATTTATAAGAGAAAAATTTTGTGATAAAATACTAAGCATGAATATCTTAAGTTTTAAAATTACAGTTAATCGACATTGAATTTCTACAAAATTACAATTAAAAAATGAATCTGCAGGAAGCGTCGAAATGAATACGTATATCTATAAAAAATCTGGTAAGAATATTTCCTTACCAGATTTTTATTTAAAAGTCATTTTATTTTTGTCTGAAATACACTTCAATAGGAACTCCGGTAAACCCGAATTCTTTTCTCAATTGGTTCTCAGCAAATCTTTTATATGGTTCTTTCACATACTGTGGAAGATTACAGAAGAATACAAACTGTGGTGATGGCGTAGGAAGCTGAACACAGTATTTAATTTTAATATATTTTCCTTTATTGGCTGGAGGAGGAGTTTGCTCAAAAATAGGAAGCATCACCTCATTCAGTTTTGAAGTTTTAATCTTTTTCTTACGGTCATTATACACCTCCATTGCAACTTCTACCGCTTTTAAGATTCTTTGCTTCGTTAAAGCAGAAACAAATAGAATTGGAATATCCTGGAACTGTCCTATTCTATCTTTAATAGCTTTTTCGAAATCACGCATTGTATTGGTTTGCTTGTCTTCCACCAAGTCCCATTTGTTTACCAAAATAACAATCCCCTTTCTGTTTTTCTGAGCCAGTCCAAAAATATTCATATCCTGAGATTCCCATCCCTGGGTAGCATCTACCATGATGATTACAACATCAGAAAATTCTATAGAACGGATAGATCTCATTACGGAATAGAATTCCAAATCTTCGTTTACCTTAGATTTTCTTCTCATACCGGCAGTATCTACCAATACAAACTCATGTCCGAATTTATTATATAAGGTCTGGATACTGTCTCTTGTAGTTCCGGCAATATCGGTTACAATATTTCTTTCTACATCCAGTAAAGCGTTGGTCATTGTAGACTTTCCTACGTTAGGACGACCTGCAATAGTGATTTTAGGCAATCCTTCAAACGGATCTTTATATTCTGTTGTAGGGAAATCTTTAACGATATCATCTAACAGTTCTCCTGTTCCTGAACCTGTAGCAGAAGAAAGAGTATAATATTTATCAATTCCTAACTGATAGAATTCTGTTGCAGGAAGTTCTTCCTTAGAAGAATCTACTTTATTAATGACAATATAAATAGGTTTATTGGATCTTCTCAGTAAACGGAAAATTTCATAGTCTGTATCAGTAAGCCCTTCTTCCACGTTCATCATAAAGATAATGGAAGTCGCTTCATCTACTGCCAGCTGTACCTGCTTACGGATTTCCTCTTCAAAGATATCATCTGTACCTACATCATATCCTCCGGTATCAATTACAGTGAAGTCTACTCCATTCCAGTCAGATTTTCCGTAATGACGGTCTCTGGTTACACCGGCTGTAGAGTCTACAATAGCTTCTCTTCTCTCTAGTAAACGGTTAAAAAGCGTGGATTTTCCTACGTTGGGACGCCCAACGATTGCGACAATATTCGACATAAAAAATGTTTAATAATCCCTTGCTATGCTCGGGACAAGTTATTAATGGGTTACTCCAACTTTTAGAGCCCAATTTTTTGCAAAGATAAGATTTTATTATTTAGTATTAAAAACATCCCTTGTTTCGAAAATTTTTCGCAAAAATAATTATTTGGATATCAGCCAGTAAACCCATAAGACAGGTAAAAGTCTTATATTATCTCCTTATTTCATTTTTATATTTAAAATAAATTCTATAATTTCGCAGCATCGAAACAGACCTATAGTGTAACGGTAGCACTCCGGTTTTTGGTACCGTCAGTCGGGGTTCGAATCCCTGTGGGTCTACAACCAAATAAAAGCAACTCGCTAATTTACAGCAAGTTGCTTTTTTTATTTTGGTCACTTCTGGTCACTTGGTCACGATTTTGGTCACTGTTTTCTTAAAAAATGCTTGGAGTGAACCCGATTGAACCTATTTGAATCTGATTGTATTTTAGCTACGGAAATAATGCCCGTTGCTTTCAAAATAATCAAACATTATACTCCGTGCAGTTGCGCTCCAATCAATCACAACCCAATTAGGAATATTAAACGAATCATCTTCATACAGCCATTGTACAAAATCTTCATCACTGTCATATTCGCCGTAGTAAAAATTGTTTACATATTCATACAAACTTTGAAAATCCATTTTCCCGAGATTATCCAAACAGGCTTCGTACACCTCTACGTCATGCCCTGAATCATTAATTTGTTCCAGAACATCATAAATATCTTTTGATATATGACATTCGCTCAATAACCCTAGCTTTTCCAGAATCGGACATTCATAATCTTGAAACATAAATTCAGGATCTTGTTCATCTTTATGAAGTTCATACATTGCACTGAGCAGTTCGTTATAATCAGAATAATCGGAAAGGTTCAGCCATTTCCCAAATAGTGAGCCGTTGTTGTATTTTGCGTAAGTCCCTACGTAGATACTAGCAGTATCAAGACAATTGTGTAACTTTGTCATGTTGATAAGTTTTAAGATTGGTTTAAAATTTATTGATCCGCCTTGTTGCATTGCAGTGCTTCAAGGCTTTTTTATGTATATATTGAGATATATTTTAGTAAAAAGTAGCTTGTAAAACTGTATTAAATATACGATAAAAATCTGATAACTACAAGGGTTTACAATGCTTTTTAACCAAAATATCAACGCTTGTTAAAAACTTTTTAACCACTCAAAACGGTAGAAAGGTAAAACAGGTCCAAGAAAAACAAAATCCGAACATAGGGGCTGGTCGGAAAAAGTGGGCCAACCCCCACCCACTTTCTGAAATAGTACCCTTTGTCTCGATATCTATACAAAAATTTTGAAATTTAGTATAGTGAGCATCTTTTATGTTAGTAAAAAATAATCGTATTTTTGGCTTCATCACAATAATGTATGGCGCGAAATTCAAATAATAGAAACAACAACGATAATTCCGTAAAAGAACTTTGGGAGAAACATCCAATTTCTTTTTACCTAGGAAGCATGGTCGCTGTTGCTGTTGCTATTTCTAGTATTTTAATCTATTACTTTACAAACAGAATAGATGATATGAAATTTGCTTATGAGCAACAGATTAATAATTTAAAAGAAAATCATCAAAGAGACATAGAAATGGCTAAAATGAAGGCTGTACAGGAAACTCAGGAATCGGCATATATTTCTATAGATAGCAATAGCAACTCTGGTATAGAATTAAAAGAATTACTAAAACATTATTCACCAAAGAAATGAAAATACAATTTAAAATATTTTTAACACTATTTTTTATTATTGGTTGCTTTTCGTGTGGATATGTTGGCTATTTAATAAACGAATACAAACACAAAGAGCAAGAGGTAAAAACAAAAATAGCTGATATTAAAAAGGTAAATGAAACAATACCTAAAAAAAATGATTCAACAATGTCTCATCTGGTTAAGCGCCAACAAGCAACTATTGATAGTTTACTAAGAGATAGAAATGTTACACATCAAGTAAATAACATAGGAGGATTTACTATGGATGGTAAATCAATTAGTTCAGAAGAATTACTTAGATACGTCAATAAGCTCTATAAGGAAGCTAACTATTATAAAAATCTTTATGAGATTTTAGCCAAGAAATATGATATTAAATCTAAAGAGAATGAGGATGGAACAATTACGGTTACAACCAAAGATCCACAGCATGAAGAAACTATTAATCAATATAATTCTTTAAGGGCAAAATGCAATACTCTAATTGGAGAGTACGATGATTTAGTTAAAAAAACTAATAAAATTGATCAAGAAAGATTAGATTACAAGAATGAAGTCTCAAATCTTAAGGCGGCGCTTAAACTTATAAAAGAAAATTATAAGATAGAATACAACATTGAAAAGGAAAACGACTCTGTTAATACAATCTCAGTTGAAAAAATTCGGCGAAAAAATAAAACTAAATAATATTTTTCCAATTTGATGTAAATAACGGACTAAGTATTATACATTTTGCCTTTCAGCCCGCAGGAAAAACTTCACCCTACTCAATACATCACATATGTTTATCCCAAAGAAACCCTGAAATATTGATTTAAGAGTGTTAGAGGAGTGTTAGAGTGTGATATAGGAGTAGAATAATTTTAGTATATATAGGTACTATGTTGCAGATTCTTTATGAACAATTGTATTAATCAGTATTTACAGAGATTAACCAGAAGGCTGGAATCACCAAGCAAAAGTGATACATTGATATTAGTAGTATGAAATATTTTTTTCATCACTTACGCTTTAAAAGTCCCTCAACTAAATTCGGAGAACTTTTTGTTTTGGGGTAAATCGGCGGATAATATATTAACAAAATCACATCCACAAAAAATCTATTTTCCAGCACACTCACACAAACCATATATACGACATACAACCACCCGTTACAGTGTAATTATCTTTAACAAACAGTTTTTCAGTGCTCGCCTATCATAAAAAAGATTCTGCAAACTATTCACACCTACCTACAAACTCAAAACAAGCTCTTTTAACCCGTATTTAAAACAAAACAACCTTCATACCAAAACAATAATAAAGTCGAAATTTAACACCTTTATGCAACTGTACAGGGGTATCTCAAATATCTACGCACCCACCAATGCAATACAAATAGTTTAAAACTGTTTTTAAGCTAAATAAGGGGATAAACTTCAAAATAAAAAGATAATCGAAATTCAAGCATGTATGACGGAGCAAGAGAGTGTTTTATCTAGGTACTAGCTACGCATCCCAAACTTTGGTACAAAATTTACACAAATTCCTCTTAAAAGGAATCATTTTGATTCTGGGATTTCAACAGACAGTATAATTACACACTCCTACATTCACCTTTGTATCTCCAACTGCATTTGATATTTTCAATATATTTAACGGAGATAAAAAACTAAACTGTCACATAATATATCCCTATACCAAACCATAGAAACTGTTTACCATACCTTTTAAAAATAAAAAAAGAGCCATTAAAGCTCTCCATATTTTGTTTTATAATTTTCCAATTCTTTTTCGGTATTACTTAATAATTTTTCGAGTAACGAAATCTTATCTTCATACAATTTCTTTATCAATTCAGTCTCATCTGCTCCAATGATAATGCTCCCGTTATTACTTCCTTTAACATTATTGAAGCTGTTAAAATATTTTTGACTGTCAAAAGCTGTTATATCTTCTGGATTAACATCTAATATTTTAGCAATTTGAGAAAGCTTATCAGATGAAACCTTTATGTCTCCTTTTTCTAATTTACTATAGGCAGCCTGAGAAATATCTAATTTTTCAGCCATATATTCCTGAGTAAAATTCTTTAACTCTCGTATATTTTTTATCTTGTTTCCTATCATAACGGTTATGAATTATAACCATTTTGGTTATATTATACAATGATACAAATATAATAAATAAGATATAAGTCTGCATTTTTGTTTTCAAAAATTAAAAAAAATGAGAACAAAATTATCTCTTGTATTTACTGTCGCTCTTACTGCGAATATATTTTCCCAGGCTATTGTAAATTTTACTGATAATACATTTAAATCTAAACTTGTATTTTCAACTCCCTCAGCACACATAGCAAAAAATTCTGCGGGTAATTGGATTAAGGTTGACACTAATAATGATATGGAAATACAAGTCAGTGAAGCACAACAAGTAACCGAATTATGGTTATTAGGTAACAATATTTCATCTTTGAATGGCATTGAGCATTTTTCAAATTTAAAAGTCTTAGAGATTGGCAGTAACAATCTTACAAACCTTGATTTAAGCCAAAACAGCCAGTTAAAAACAATATTTTGTGATAATAACAGTCTTACAAGTCTTGTTATAAATCAAAATTTATTATTAGAATACTTATCATGTTCATGGAATAGCTTATCAACTATTAATCTACCAAATTCAAATTCTTTTCAAAAGTTATATTGCACCAATAATCAAATTTCAAATCTAAACACAAACAATAATGTAGGTTTAAAAGTTTTGAGAATTGAAAACAATCCTATCACAACTCTTTCATTAACTTCTAATATTAATTTAGAAGAACTCAATTTTTCTGTAACTCCGATTTTAAATATCAATCTTAACTCCAATATCAATCTTAAAAAGCTAACAACCAGTTCTAATTTGACAACTTTAAATGTTGCTCAAAATACTAGCTTGAAGGAATTATATACACAAGGTAGTAATTTGACCAGTGTTGATGTTCGTAATGGTAACAATAGCAATATGCTAAATGTACTATTTGGAAATGTAACACAATCTCCATTATTGAGATGTATTTTTGTGGATTGGAAAGATAGTTCTACTTTGACAAATTTTTGGGTAAAACCCTATACTGCTACTTATGTTGTAACGACTGCTGAATGTAATTCAGTGCTTGCAACAGCAGAAACAACAACCAAAAAACAGTTTAGTGTTTATCCTAATCCTGTTAAAAATTCAATCAATATAATTTCTGATTCAAGTTTTACGAAGTATGAAATCATCAATTTAGAAGGCAGAATTATTCAATCAGGCAATTTACAGCAATCTAAAATTGATACTTCATTATTGATTAACGGTATTTATTTTTTGAAATTATATAGCGGAACAGATTATGTTGTAAAGAAGATTTTTAAAAACTGATTATTTAATAAAAATGGTGTTGAAAAATAGCAGATTTTAGCCTTGACCTCTTGGGTTGAGGCTTGTTTTAATCTCTGCAAATACCGATGAAAAAGGGAGTTAACAAAGAATCCGCAAGATAGTACCAATACATACTACAAATTTATATCAAATATTATCATTCTTATATCACTGTCAAACCAACTCAAACCCATTAATCGACAAATTTCAGAGAAAAAACACGTCAAGTTTTGACGCAATGAATGTATACCTTTGTAATATCAATAAAAAAATACGTATAAGTTAACAAAAAAAGCTATTTTTACAACCTTTAAATAAAAAAAACAAATGAAAAACAAATTTATTTTGTGGTTATCATTATTGATAGCCTTTAATCTCATCTTTCATTCCTGTCGAACTGAGGATATGTATCAGGAGAATGAACGGCAAAAACAAGACCTTAGAGCATCCGTACTAAGATTTCACGAAATCAGCAACAATACATCTCTCCTTCAAAAGGTCACACAACTACAAACAGAACTATTTTCTTCCAACAAACTACTGGGAAAAAACAATTCAATTTTGGACGGGGCTACTATTTCAACAGACAGGGTTATACTTGTAGAAAACGGCACTCAAAAAACTTACACATTCCCTGTAAAGAGAGCATCTAAAAATTCTGGATTAGAAAATCTCGTACTCAAACAAACTGCCGATGGTACTTTTTCGGGAGTTTTGATTCAGTATGACATTACCCCGCTAGAAAAAGACCTTTTTGTCTTAGGTGAGGAAATTGACATGGAAAATAAAATAAAGATATTTGATATCAATAACCTTAGTCTCTCTCAAAAAATAGTAACAGCTGCTTTGGGATGCTATGTAGTAACATGGGAAAATGGAGTCTGTGGTTCTGGACAACATGGATATGGAGATGACACCTGCCAACTGACAGGAAGTGGGGCTGCATCAGCTCCTGGTATTATTTCAATTGTAAATACATGTTCTGGTGGTGCTGGTGGAACAAATACAGGAATTCCTTCTTACCCAAATCCCGATTCACCAGGAGGAAATACAGGAGGGTATGGAACACTTCCCTATTCTGATGACAGTGATTTGATGCTTGCAAAATATCAGGAATTCAGCAATATCTTTCATATTAATTCTTATGGATTTAATTCAACTTTAAGAACAAAATTGTTTTATCTTTATCTATATCAATTTGAAGACCAATATACCGTATCTAAATTATTGAGTTATTTTGGAACAAAGCCCGATATTTTAAATAATACAGTGGATATGTTTTTAGATAATGCTAGCCTTAGCTGGGATGATTTTTATAATCAGTTCTTAGTTACACCGTGTGAGAAAACAAAAAATATAATGAGCAAACCTGATGTGCAGTCCAAAATTACAGAACTTAAAAATAAGTCTAAAATAGGAGGTGAAATAGGGGTTAAAATAAAAGCCGACGGAACTACATCAGAAACAATTAGTGGCGGAGGACACGAAGTTGAATTAGGAGACACCGCTGGATATCAAGGAGGATATCATAATCATACCCCAACAGGCATTAAGATGCTTTCTCCTCCTGATATTGTAAAGATGCTGGATTTTTCAATGGCACAACCTAATGGAAATATTCGAGATGGCTTTATGGGAATGTTTGGTTCCGAGAGATGCTCAACCTGTCCAGATGGTTATAGATATTATAATTATATCGCCAACTTTAGTGGGACGGCACAGGAATTGGCAGGGTTTCTGTTTAGCACTAAATATGATTTAGTCAAATTAATGAAGGACTATAGAAAAACAGAAAAGGATTTATCCGCAAATTTATCTTATGTAGATTACTTTGGAGCTGATTTAAATAACAAAGGATTGGAGAAGTTATTTTTTGATACCTTAAAAAATATGGGGATGGAAGGGAAAGTAAATCTTCAAAAGATAGAAGATAACGGAACAGTACAAAATATAACATTAGACAGCAATGGAAATAGTACAACAGCTACACCATGCCCTTAAATAAACATTATGAAAACAATATATTTTAAAACAGCAATAATATTAGGATTAATTGCAAATACAATATCATGTAAAGCACAACAACTTCCTTTGAATACTCTAATGGAAAATATCCCACAAAATGCACATGTCAAAGATTTGAACAATGAATTAGCGCCATACATTGGAAATTATAAGGCTAATTATCAAGGAAATGAAATTACTTTATTCATTACGAAAATTGAAGATAAATTAGAAGAAAGTACAAATAAAAACTATTATATGGATGCTTTAGTAATTAAATATATAGTTAAAAACTCTTCTGGAGCAGTTTTACAGGATACGCAAAATAACAACATCCCAAATATTGAACTATATAGTACAAGAACCCGTCCAACACTAAATACAATAATTTTTTATTATAGTGGTACCAATTGCCATGTAGGCTGGGGAGATATTTATTTAAAGAAAATGAATTCCACTCAAATATCATGGGAATACAGACCTGATGATATGGTCTTTACAACAGGAGACTGTCCACAAGGAACTGATAAAACTATATATTTACCCGAAACAAAAGATTTGATTTTTACTAAGCAGTAATTACACTCAATATCTTTAACTAAAAAATGATTGGTTCTACCACAGATAGGTAAAGCCAATCATTTTGATTTTAAGATATTAGTATTTTATTATTCAGCATATTTATCCAAGTAAATATTAATTAACGTTCTTACCAATCTGTTTTTATTCTTTATATATTGCTCCACAAAGCCTTTCACGAAGAAAAAATCAACAATAATTATTGTAAAGCCCATTAAATTAATAGTATAATAGAAATTAGAATCCTGGAACCATCATAAAAATCCTGCATATCTGATGAATAATCCAAGAACTTAGATAAGAACCCTCCTGTAATAATTGAAATCGTTATTACTACCGTTTGCACTGAAAGCCCATAGGAATATTTATTTTGTTGAGCTGAAAGTTTATCAATCAAAAAGAGCAAATTATCTTTTTTAGTCAGAGTATCTCCCAGCAAATCTATTAGTGTCCTTTTTTGAATTTCCAAAAATGAACTATAATTATACTTGTTATTGTCAATTAAAGCATAGCTATAATAGGTTCTAATAACGACTTCAATCTTAGTTACCAAAAAATTAGCTGATATACCACAAAATACTATCATAAGAAAAAATGTCAAAAATATCCATGATTCCTTTTCATAGAATAAAAATATAAAAGATGCTATTGTAGGTAACAATGGCGGGATTATAATGTAAGCCCACCATTTAATTTTGAACTTTTTGTAAACTAAATTGTAAATAGAAATCTTAGCATTGTACTTACTAATTTCTTCAATGTGATTTTTTTGATTCATAATATTTATATTAAAAATAAATATATGAAATAAGCCAATTCGATATTATCAGCTAAAAATTAATTGGTTACAACTATTTTAGAATAATCAAGAAATAAATGAAAGACGGAAAAGTCATCTTTATTCTCATTTATTTTTTTATGCATTGATTTATAAGAACCCTCAAAATCTGGGCTAATTTGAACTAGCTTTAAATTCTGAGTAGTTGTTAATTTTTTGCAAGATTGTAGGCGTTCATTAACTTTTACACAAATGGTGGAATGAGATATTTTCGGGTTTTCTAAAAAACCAATTTGCCCCTCAAAAGGTAATCTTTTTGAAGTGTAAATTCTATCTGAAAATTTTTCTGTATCTGAAACATAGTCTTTAGAATCACTATCTATTGTAATTCTTTTACATTCAATTGCAAAATAAACAGCATCATCTTGCAAGTCATTTTTCAAAGGTGAATACTCAATTTTTATATCAATTGGATCATCATGAATTAATCCATCTGATTCACTATGATAAGTCTCAGTTGATTCTCGATTAATTATTGTATATTGATTAATACCTCCAGAGTTAAGTAAATTTATATTTTTCCTTAAATAATCATCAACCAAACCATTTCGCAAAAAGTTTTCTTGCTTTATTTTACCTCTTATAGAATAATTATATTTTTTACCATCCTTTAATATAAGTTGATAGCATGAAACTACATATTGTAGTATCTTTCTGACATGAGATTCTATCACCCTATTAGAACCTGACTTAAAACCAGCAGCACTATTAATCATCTGCAGAAGAATTTAATCGTTCTAATTCCGCTTCTTGAATTGCTTGTTTAAACTCGGCAACATCATACCATGCCATTGCAGGATGCCAACATTTATATTCATTAGGCTTAATAATATAGAATGAGTCACTCTCAAAACCTTTTATATCTTTTTGAATGTAGAGATTTTTTGAAGGGTCTTTAGTATCGGTTATTCTTTCAATACTCAAGTTATTAGCCAGCTTTTCTAAAACTTCTTTTTCATTGGAATTCTGGGGATAACTTATTTTTGTTTTTGGTTTTAGATCTGTAATAATAAAATTCATCGCAATAAAATATTTCATTGGATAGATTTCTATTTTTACAAATTCATCGTAATATACCTCTTCAAATTCTTTAATATAGATATTAGCATAGCTTTCTAAAACATTTTCTTTATTTCTATGGTCTGTGCTATTGAAATTAATTATAAGATTTTGTTTACTTTCTTGAAATTGATAGCGTGATACATTTAATGTATAATTTATTAAATCTTTTTGGTAATCAGAGACCTCATACAATTCATTAATAATTTCATTTATTCTGGATAAAGAAAATTTATCAATTGGTGGTACTTCATACTTTAGTGTATCACTATGATATTCTTTAAGAACAGATATAAAATTATTTACGTAATTAACTAGTGTTTTTCTAGTTTTTATATCTGAGTCCGCAAAAGGAAATCCTAGAAATTCCTCTTGAAATCTTATTGCAGGTCGAGTTCCAACACCCCAAGAACAAGATGTCATATATAGAACATATGTAATAATATCCGATATGAAATAACTATACAAAAACTTTGTAATATTTTCATCTTGGAAACTTATTCCTGAAACACCATTTACATAAATACTATCAAAATCATGATATGAAGCACTCACATAGGTTTCATCTAAACATTGCTCTTTTAATAATATTTTAGAATAATCGAATAACTCTTTTTTTCGACCTCGAATAAAATATACATTATCTTCAGTTAATTTATTTTCAGGTAACGGAGTATAAAATAATTCGACCTCTTCATTCTCAATTATTCTTCTACCAATATATTCAGAATAATATTTTGGTTCAGTTTTAGATTTCTCGCTTATTTTAATTACTCCTAATCCTTTTTCTGCGTTATTTTCCGAAATAAATTTCGAAACCTTACTTTTAGAATATAACTTTTTAATAAAATTATAGTCTAATCTCCCCCCATAAAGAGCTGCTTTAAACATCCAATCATTTTCTAAAAAATCTCTCTGCAATAAGACTTTTTGATCAAACTTTTCAAGTACTAACATTTTGAAATATTTGATAAAACGATTGTATTTTACTGAATGATGTTTAATGGTATTAGTTAGATATTCTTCTTTTCTTGATAGTCTATAATAAATAATGCTAGCAGGGCTTTTCTTTTTTTCAAAAATTAATCTTCTTACTGGAGATAAATCAAAAAACTTTTCCACACAATATGTAGTCAAGAATTCATCTTTAAAGCTTCTTGTTTTATCAGAAACATTATAAAATATAGTACTTGTAACAATAAGTGCTGATTTAGTTCCTTCAGACATAAAATCTTTAGTTCTTAAAAGGAATGATTGTGCTATTTCAAACCTACCAACAGTCTTATTGTTATTCTTTAGCCAATTAACGTGAATAGTATCTTCCTTTTTACTTTTCCATGGCGGATTTCCTAGAATAAAATTTGGTTTATTTTTCTCTATTACAGTATTAAATTCGTGAGCGGTATCAAAAAAATTTGCCTCAAATAAATTCGTTCCTAACAAACTTGGAAAAGGATATTTATCAATATCTTTTGGTTGTTGATAATCTAATAATGCAATATAAATTGAGAAACAAGTAACTTTTAATGCTTCTCGGTTTATATCAATTCCAAAAAGATTATTCTTAGCAATTTCTCTAATTCTACTACTAAATTCTTTTTTGTCTCCAAAACCATTAATTTCAATCTCCTTTTCAATCATTCTTCTTAAAGATTGAACCAAAAATATCCCTGAGCCTACAGCTACTTCAAAGATTTTACATTCTGAGATATTCTCTTTGTCTAAATATTCATCAACAGTATCCGTTAATATATAATCAACAAGAAACGACGGAGTATATACTGCAGAATCTAAATCTTTTGTTTCATCATCAATTAAAGATTCATAGATACCTGAAATAACTTCAACAGGAATGATTGAAAAATCAAATATTTCAAAAAAATAACCTTCAAACAGTGAACCTTGTTGCTCTAATTCACCTTTAAATACATTTGCTAAATAGTTTGCTTGAACTTGATTTAATCTAATATCTGTTTCTTTAAATAAAACGCCATTAAATTTTTCATTCAACACCTCAAACAACTTATTTAATCTATTGGGTTCTGAAATTAATAAAATAAAGTTTTTCCTTTTCTCATTAATATTTTCACCTGATATATAGTTATCGTCAATCTTAATATCTCGGTCAATCAAATACCTAATAAAAATTAATCTTAATATTAATGAATTAGAAGATTTTTCATCTAAATAATTAGATTTTGTTTTGTCAGTTAAGTATTTCCTAACTTCTTTAATATTTTGAAATAATCTTTGATTTACACGCTTATGATTTTCATTTTTTTTGCTTAAATATTCATCCTGAAACCAAGCCCAAGTTTCTCCTGATTGTAAGTTCCAAAATGAAAATCTTTCTTCTCTTTCTTCTTCAGATAAATTAAGCTTTTCCAGCCAACCTCCTTTATTATCTTTATTTTTTATAAAGTTTAGAGCATTATATACAGAAATATCCTTATCATTTATAATAAATGCTATTGGAGAATTATCAAAAGACCATACTTGCTTATGAATTTCAGATTCTTTGTTCAAATCTTCGTTTAATGTTAAATCAAAGAAAAGAATTAAAGGTTGATTATTGAAAACATAAATCGCATCTGGATTTATCCTGTTGATTTTGTTTAATATATCTGGATGAAAGTCAAAACCATACGAATTTTCGTCTTCTATTTTAAAAAAGACAGATTCATATAAATTCAACTTAATCAATAACTTATGTAATTCAGATTTTCTCACTCTACTTGCAAATCTACAATAATTTACTAAAATATTTACTTATAAAATTTATATTTCCGTGTAATATTTGATACGTAGGTAATTAAAAAACATTAGCTATTATCAATATGTTTACTCAATTTTTTGTATAACATAATTTAACTTACAAATTCTCCTTAATATATAAACCGATTTTGTCCTTTTTCACCCTCAATCACTCCTCAACCCTACTACCCTCTATCAAACTCTGAAACTTCCTCACAAGCAAATCCCGTAACTCTAATTTTATGGTATCTAGGTTATATTTTCTTAGGAGGTTATTAAACCTTGCTCTTAGGTCATAATAGTAGCTAGATGATTTACTATTTTTTATTTCCCGCCAATAATGGGGGCTTTTGCCAAGTTCAATAACTGTTTTTTCTTCCCGCAGATTTCTTGAGTGTCGATACTGTCAATAATATTTATATAAATACATTGTACAACTATCACACTAGCCCATCAATAAATGTATATTTATGCTTATACCATGATTTAGATTTTTTGAACTGTTTGATTAGATCTCCAACAGCTTCTTCTAAATTTTTAGTTTCAATTTTAGTTTCGTAATATAGAGGGCTATTTTCAGATAAAATAAGAAAATTGGAGGAAGTAAAATCGTAGGTTGACAAAATAAAAAATTCATTTATTGCCTTTTTTGAATCTTCATGAACACTTATTCCCAATACATTATCAAAATTCCGCATTTTTTCTGAAATCAGAAAGCACCAATATGAAGTAATCTGGTTTTCAAGTTTGATACTGAAAATTATAGGTAGCCTAAGTATTATCTCATCAGCTTCAAATTCAGTTGCTCCCTTACTTAAAAGCCATTTTCGTATATCATTATAAATAATTTTCCTTGCTTTTTTAATAGCATTAATACCTTTCCGCCAATTGCTGGGAAACATCCAATAAATCTTTTCTTGTGCTTTTTTAAAAACATTTTTATCAATTGCAGCTTCAAAAGCATCAGGTACTATTACCCATTCTGAGCGTGGATTTTTGTATGGTTTTTGTTTTAATCGTCCCCATGTTTTATTATATATTCGAGTACCAATATAAGTTTCATCAGTCAGTATTTTTATAATTTTTGACTTATCCCAATGTTTGTTATTTGATGAAAATATTCTTCTTTGATTCAAATATGAAGCAATTTCAGGTATAGTTAATCTTTCATTTACAAATAAATAAAATATTTTTCGTACTGTTTCAGTTGTATCATCATTTTTAGGAGTAAAAGAAACACGTTCATTTGCTATTTGCTTATGCTCTCTTGCTTTAAGAATACGAATAGGTTTTTTATTTACATCAAGTAACTGTCTAGCCATTCCGTAAACTGCCGTACCGCCTGCTGAATAGCCCTGTTGTGAAACCTTTACGCAACCATGAAATACTTTTTCACTCAGCTGACGACTATATTCTGCCGCCATGTAACGTTGAATAGAGATTTCCAAACTTGAAAATAATTGATTACTTACATCTACAAATCCTCTTGAAACATACACTACCTCCTTACCATGTTTCTTACATAAATAAACATAATGCCCTGCTTGGTCCTGGTCTTGAAATCGTCCCCAACGTGAAACATCATAAACTAAAACATATTCAAAATGTGGAGCGTTGAAATTTTTAATCCAATTATCAAAAAGCCTTTCAAATCCAGGACGATTCGCAAGTAGCCCACTTACCCCCTCATCAATCTCTTCATGTATTATTGCAATATTATGTTCAAGAGCAAACCTTTCAACATGATTACGTTGAATTGCTACTGAATTTTCCTGTTTATCTTCAGCAGAATGCCGATAGTAAGCAACCGCCTTTTTAGAATTCTGTTGAGTAATATTGAACATGGATTATGTAAAGGCTTCCAAAAGTTTATTCAGGTCGCCAAGCAAACCACTTTCTTTTTCTGTCAGTTGGACATTTTGATTCTTCTTTGTACTTAGTTCCTTTATTAAAATTTTAATTTGACTTGAAAATCCTGATAATTGAGACCTTTCAGATAGTTCAGTGACGGTTAACAATGGCTCTGTCAGAAATGATAAAATTTCTTCTTCGTGAAGGGTTGCATTTGAAAATATTTTAGCAAGGTCTTTAAATTCAGAAGCTCTATACATTATATTATCACTGATTTTTTTAAACAAAATTTTCACAATATCATCAATTTCATATTGCTTAATTTTTCGTAGTTTAGGAAGCATTTGCATAAAAGCAATTCGTTGATATTCTTTCATATTATATTCAGACATTAGCTCTAAATATTCCATCCTCATATCCCTTAACTCTGTAAAATGGAATAGATGAACTTGTGATATTCCAAGTAAATCAGCTATTTCTTTTTTACTTGCATTAATATATTCTGCTTTTATTTTATGAATTGCATTTGCTTTTTCCATTGGTTTCCAGCTTCTCCGATTATTTTGCATTTCATATCTACGAGTTTCAAATTCACCATCACTCATTTTAGGATAGATGCGACAAGGAACAGTTTCAAGTCCTAACTCTTTTGCACACGCAAATCTTCTGTGTCCATCCATTATTAAATACCGACCTTGCTCAATTTCACTTACTTTAATCGGGTCTTCAATGCCATAATGTAAAATTGACTTCATAAGACGGTCATAGTCACCACCAGTTTCTAAGCCAAACGCTTTACGGGGCTGATTTGGGTCCCCTTCAATTACATCGAGTGGTAATTCCATAAACTTAAATGGACGAGGTTTAAATGAGTCTAAAAGACTTTTTTTATTACTTTCACTCATAATTTTATTTTTAATTATTTCAAATTAAATCCATCCTAATCTACAATTAAACACATGAAAAACAATCGGTTATGATATTATGTTTTTTTGAATGAAATATTACGAAAATATTACCTAAAAATTAATTCCATATCTTTTTAGGTAATATTTAGAGTAATCAATCTCATGGTTAAATATTTCATGCAACAATCAATAAACTTGGTCAAAATCAGATTCTTTTACAACTAAGCAGACATGAAGTGTAAAAAGTGGAATTTTACGTTTAAATATTTCTGTTTATACATTTTAGCAATAAGATTGATATTTGGATTAAAGTATATCTTATCAAGTTCTAATCAATTCAATATAGAATGATTAGCTTTAACCGTCTGCAGTAAAACCAATCATTTTGATTTTAAGCCACTTTCAGGTGCACTATAACTCCGTCTTAAAATTAGGCAGAATACCTAGAGAATAGCTTAAAAATAGTTCTTGTACCATAGATTATAATATAGGAAACCACCCCTGTGTAGTACAGAATGAATCATGTATCGTCCAAAGTAGCATATCGGGATATATTTTTGAAATCTGCTTTGTAATAGTATCAATCACACAATAAGATTCAACCTGTTGCAAAAGTCTAGGAGACAGCTTGAACGATCCTTGCTCATCTATAGCAACCTTAAAGATCTCAATATCCTCACACAACAAAGGAAAATGGAATTTGAATATTAGATATTCCTTTGAAGGTCTTTTGAAATTTAGCAAACCTATAAATGATTAGTTCGTATTGTATACGTGTAAAAAATCATAAAATGATTTTATAAATTAATAACAACAGAGTTATTTATAAAGCTCATGTAAGTAAGGAAAAAGATTTTTACATTTTCAGACTCTTAAGATGTGATGGGTTTAGAGATTATTATGAACCGTATAATTTTGGTATTTTCACCTGTTCACTACAATGCAGGCTAAAATATTACAAAGATTTTAAGGATCACATTTTTAATAATGATAATTCACCAAGAGTGTTTAAAACAATTACAAAAATGTAAATAAAATTATCTACTTACATAATAAAAAGTGTTTGATTTACAATAAAATTCACACGAATTCCCTACTTAAAATTGTGTATTTATCCATGTTTAGTGATATAAAGTAAGTAAATTATCTCTTACTTATTACCATTTCTACCTTGTCTAAAACAAATATTAATAATCATGGGTTACTATTTAATAAACAGAGATGATCCTGATAAACCATTCTCACAATATGTAGAAAGAATTGAAGATTTAATCTATCATATCAAAGGTGATATTAATGATGCTATAATTGTATCTGGAAAAAAGAAATCTCAACCTTTTTTTCTGAGAGACTCTGAGGAATATAAAAACTTGTGTAGCGAAAAACTACGGAATGGTATTCTAGCCCAAGAGATATTCAAAAAAGAAGCTATAAAAAGGAGCTTTATAATAGAAGATATCCCGCAAGATCAAACAAGTTTTATAAACTATAATATCATAGATTCCTTTACTGTAAAAAAGAGCTGATTTTGTTATTAAAAATTGTAAAGACATTGAGGTTGACGTTAAATATCTTTCTACTTATACAACAAATAGCATCCAGTATTTTTATATCAGATACCATGAAATAAAAAAGCTTGAACGCATGAACAGTTTGATTGACAAGAAAACGGTTTTAGCTATTTTCAAACAGCATTCAATTCAAGCCGACGAAGATTCTTTAAAAATGATAGAGTTATCCACTATTCACAAGGAAAACAATAGATCAGTCATTTACGACAAGAATACTAAATGCTTTAAAATTCCTTTAGACTTAACAACCCCTGGTTTTAAGTTATTAGAAGAACATAGGATCAATAGCGACTTATATTTTGGTAAAAATAAGCAAGATTAGCTATATATTATATGTTTATGTATATTTGGAACTCGGGATACATCTTATTACTTTATAACCATGGAAGAAATAGAAAAAGAAAAACTGGAGCTTCAAAATGAAATAATGAAGGAAGGTGATAAATTTAGAGATAGTTTGATTAATAAGATGTTCACTCTAAATACGATATTAAGTGCTGCATTTTTAGTTTTATTTCAATTCGACAAAAATATCCTACATATTAAAATTCTCAATATCCTGCCTTTTATTTCTGTTGTTTTATAACTCTTTATGAGTTAATAATTTTTAGAGCAATCGGACATGCATACTTTGAACTTGAAAAGAAAGAAAATGAAAAAATTGATTTAAAGTATACTCATGAATTAGGTCAGCTCTCTACCTATGTAATTTTCATTTCAATTATTCTTACCTTAATAGAATTAGGATATTTATTTTATATTCTATTAAAGTAATAAAACTATTTAGTATTATATCGATGATAAATCTCATCATCTAAATTTTCAAAGTTATATCTTAATGGTCCTTTCTTTAAGGTATCACTTTTAAGGTTAGAAACAATAAAATTATCTACGAAACGTGCAGGTAAGTTAATTATATAGGGGGCTAATTCTACAATATTTTTACAGTTCGTATGATTTTTCAAAACATTTTTATGATAATCTTCTAAGTTTACTAAGTCTACAATTAAATCTGTGTAAACGATTCTTTGCAGATATTTATTTGGAAGAATATGTTCAAATGTATTCACATTTTCTTTAAAATATTCAGTGGTTGAATGCTCATTTATAATTTGATTTATCTTGTTAAATTGATTATACCACTTGGACAAAATAATTTTATTTCGACGAAAAACTATCATACTATCTAAATTTTGCAAATTTTCAATGTTTACTGCAATACTTTCCTTATATTCTTGTGTAGATTTGTATGTTGTTGTAAATTGATTTGTTTTTCCATCAATTGTACCAATCAAAACATTTAATTTTTTCTTTTTTTCCAAACCAATTAAATCCAGATTGGTTTCAATATTTTCATAAACAAACGCAATAGGTGTCTTTTCTTTAGAATAAATATGTTTTATTATTTGATTATAATCTTTGTATATGGGATCATCTCCTATAAATGTCATTGGTTGTGAATAAGGGTCAATTTTGACATAATCAAGAAAAAAAGTTGAAGAATTAATGAATATTAAATTGATTAATATCATTTTTATTGCTTTCATCTTATTTATCTCAATTGCAAAAGACCATAAAAAAACTATACCCAAACTTAGAATAAATGAAAGTATGCTTGAAATATATGAGAAAACATAATTTTCAAAACGAAGAAAATTACTATAAACAATGATTTGTAGAGGTGTATAAGAAAACAAAACCAACAATAAGAAAATAATAATTTTACTTATATTAAATTTTTTTGTTACAATTTTTGAAGAAACAGTAAAAGAAAGTAAGAGAGGAAACTGACTTAAAACCCCGTCTAATGCAAGATTGAAATTTAAAGGAAATCCATTTTCATTCCTAGAAAAAAGAAAATAAAAGGAATTACTAAAAAGAAGATAAAATAAAAATTGAGAAAAAATATTCCCAGAAGAATGCCTCGAAATATGTTCTATTGTAATATATGGGTGTCTATAAAAAACCAATAATTCTTTTAACCATTTAATAAAGTTTTGAATTGTAAAATCGCCAAAAAGTTTCTCAAAAATTTTATCCATTACGTTTTGTTACAAGTTTTTATCACTAAAATATCCATTTTTATTGTGATAATAAATTATTTAATAAAAAACAATGGATAATCTATACAATAAAATCTTGAATTACACAACAAAAAACGAAAAAAAGCTAACATTAATAGGTAATTACTAACATATTGTTGTTTACTAGTTTTTTTTTATTCTATCTTTGTGAGAGAAGGTTATGTGACATGATAAATCGACTTAATTTATCACACAGGCGGAGACGCTCAGCATGTAAACAAAACAACTCAGGGTGCAACCTGAGCTGTTTGGTAATCTGTTTAACTTCAAAAATCCGAGTCAATGGAAATTTTTGAAAAAGACGGTAAAACTTATAAAAAAGTATTTACCAGATCTATCAGAAAAAATGGTAAAGTAATCTACCATCCAAAAGGAGGCGTATTTGTTTTCACTGTTGAAATAAAATAGCCAGCTTTTTTATCTATACTCCTTGTACAAACAAGGAGTATTTTTTTTATGCAACTTGTACAACTATACAGAGACTTGTAATTATAATTACACATATTGTGTAAATGTACGTACATTTGTTCAAATTTGTGTACATTTTATGTATAAAAAGTTTGCTAATAGCAGACTAATCACTTATACACTTCACACATAAGCCACTGTTAATCAAATATATAAAATTAAATATATGTACACGTAAAGATATTTATATATTAATATATTTCCTTACGGGAAGACACAATAGAGTTGTTTTTATTTTCAAACATACATTACATAAACATTCCACAAAAAATACCAACTGAAACTAATTAAGGCTATTCGTACTTCAAAATAAGGAAATTTAGAAGCTATTCAAAACATCTTTAAACACTTCATTATTAGAGGATTTTAAAAAAATATCTTTTAATTTTTTCCAATTTTCAGGATCTATCTGATTTGATAATTCTTTACAAATTATTTGTGAAAGTTTTTTTTCAAAATCTCTCCACTTATCGCTTAAAACAATTTCGGTTCTAGCTGAATTTAAATCCAAATCCGTTTTTCCAAATGCATCAACTATTATTAATATTGGGAATGGAAATGACAAAACTGCTTGATTATCTCTTTTATAATACCATTCAGGAAATAGTGATGTTGGTATATCTATACCATGTAATGAAAGTCTTGATTTTGATTTTGCTATTGTTCTTGATGAATTATTTGTATTTATATTATAATCATCACTTATATTTATATGTGTTGAATTTTCTTGAATAGAATTATCTCTTAACCAAACTTTTTTATCTAGTTCATAATTTACTCCTGCTATATCTATAGTTTTAGAAGGTAATTCTATTTCATGTGTTGGAACTCCCTTGCTTTGTAAAATACCAATCTCTAAAACACCTTTTATTCCTCTATCTACATCATCAAATTTAATAGTATAATATTGAACGTTTGGATGAGTTGACCAATCGCCATCTTTTAAATCATTAGTTGTAATAGAGTCAAAGTTCTCTTCATTATAACTAATATTTTCATTATCTGTTATTATATTTATAGTAAATGGTGGATTACGAATGCTATTTTTTACAGATTTAATAAACGCTGCATCATTGAAACTCTGCCATGGGTTTTTATTTTTCCGAAGTTGCAACCTAGTCATTGTTCCTGGTAATTCTCGTGAACCTTCTTTAATCCAAAAAATACTTTCCTGTCCTTCAATAGTAAGATTTATTGGCTCACTCGACTTGTGTGCTGCATATACTCTTTTAGTATCAACAATTATTGTATCAGCAACCATAAAAGATGATAATATACCTATACCAAATCTTGAAGTAGGGGTAAATTCAGCATTATTTTCAGATAACATATTGTAAAAATCGGATGACTTATAAAATGATGATCCAACTTTTGAATAGTAATTATCAATTATATATTCATCCATTCCAGTGCCATTATCTTCAACAATTAAAATTTTATCTTCATTTTCAGTTAAATATTTTATTGTTACTTCTGGTTTATAAATAGTTCCCCATTTATTCTCCTGCTTCTGTCTCAATAAGCACGCATCAATAGAGTTTTGAACAAGTTCTCTCAGTGCTACTTCAGGATTTCCATAAAGCTTTGTTCCCATAAGCAACTCAATAACTTGCTTCTTGCTTAAGTTAAATTGAACATCTTTATAAATGTAAATTGGTTTGTCATGAATGTTCTTTTTAGTGGTGATTTTTTCTCTTGAAACTTTATATGGTATTTTAATAAGAATTTCACGATGTTTCATTTTATTAAATTCATTCAATTCCGAAACTAAATTATAGCAGACGGACAATTCATGATCTATATCATCACAAAACCTATGAATAGAGGATTCAATGGCAGGATGTGCACATTTAGCCGTAAAATATATACTTTCTGACGATATATCCCATGCTTCAACCGCTCTATGCTTATTCCATTCTTTTAATGAAACAGGTTCTTTAACATATAAGTGAGAGAATAATACTGCGGGAGTTCTTTTAGCATCAAAATCAAGAATATCAGCTAGTCTTAGTATTATCCCTACTAAAGGCAAACAAACATGAATTTGTTCCCCACAAATCATATATTTTTCAAACCTTAATAATTTTAAAGCTTCTTCATTATGACTTAGACATATCTGAGCAAGTTCTACGGTTAAATCATTATCTCTAAACTTAATCTTACCCTCCCAATGTTTTTGAATAATATCTTTAATCCTATCAGCATGTGTCTTTCTTATATACTCAGTAATTATATGAGATTTAATAATATCTGCTTGACTAAAGTTATTTTGTGAAATTAATTTGTTAATTCCCTCAACTTGATGTGGTTGAGAATAGTAAAATCTTTTAAATTCAATAAATGTATTTTGTAACTTCTCATTAAGGGATGGTTTTAAATCCCAAACTTTTTTCCATTCTAGTACTTCTTCTTCTTCAGGAGCCATTCCTACATCATGCATAAAAGCAGAACATATAAGAAGCATGAGCTCAGGAACGCTTAAGTTTTCTATTACATCTTCAGGTAGTAACTTTTCCATTAATAACAAAACCCTAAATAGATGTTCACTATCATGCAATGTGAATTCTCCCATATGTTTTATGATAGTTTTAGTTCTATTTAAAGAATATGAAACAATATCATTAATTAAAGCTATTACTTCACTGTCCTTTTCGCTACATTTTTTTGTTATAGTTTGATATAAGTAACTTTTATTTAATCTTGGTAAATATTCATCTTTGAAGTCGTCAATCATGGTAATGTTTTTTTAGTAAAAATACATAGAGTTTTTAAAAATAAAAACTTTTAAATTAATAATAAATTATTATTTGACAGAAACAAACTAATGTTAATTCTTTTATTTCCAGACTTTTTTAGTCATATTCGGAGCATAACCAATCTCACGTATAAATATTTCATTCATCAACTCATAAGCCTGTTCTAAATCAGATTCTCTGACCATTAAACAATCATGAAGTGTAAAAAATGGAATCTTTCGTTTGAATTTATTGTTGATTTCACGAGCAATAATATTCAGCATAAAATGAGATTCTAACTGAAACAATAAATGCGAAAACCTTTTGTGTCTTTCAAACTTCGAAACACCCTGAAATTTCGCTTGTTTATATTTTTTGATAAGTTGATATATCGTTGGAAAATAACTATAAAAAACAGTTTGTTCCTGCTTGTATTCTTTCTGATGAGCAAAGAACATAGACAACAGTCTTTTTTTAGTATATTTTCGGAGTTCATCTTCATCCCCGTCAAATTCTCTCCCAAACATATTTTCAAAGCCAGAATCAAAGTTTTGTAAGTCCATAAAACTTGTCATAAATGACTCATAAAGCTGATTATTTAGCACAAGTTCTCTGAAATCTGCTATCTCCTTTGTAGAGGGGCTTACCGAAGATTCTACTAGCATATAATGGTATAATAGGTTTTCACTATGTGGTAAGTGTGCATGTAGTACGGCGGATTTACTAGATGCAGGTAGAGAAAGTAGATAAGCTAGAAAAAAAGGTACTGAAGATGATAAATCGACTTCGGCTATGTGTTCCCCGTCATATTTCAAATATTTTCGACCTATCTTAGGGAACTGCGATAATGCTGTATGCAATCTGCCGTCCGTTTCTGGGTTGTAATGAAAGTGAAAACCGTTATTTTTAAGATTCTGTATCATAACTGCATTTTTCAAGTATTTTGCGTAATCTCCTGTCCGCTTATAGTCCAAATACAGCTCATTTAAGGGTGATTTATGATCTAATTCGATACGTTTAGTGTCAAAGTATTGAATCGTAAAATTAAGATGTTTTCGGACGGCATTATCAACACTTGGTTTGTTGATTTTTCTGACTTTTTCAACTAACGCTTTTTCTCTGATACAAATCAATTCCAACTCACCATCTCCCCAATAATACTTGGGTAAGTAATATGAATAACAACTGCCAGGCTTATAATTATGTCTCCACAACATTCTGCCCTCACCTCCGAAGTCCTGATAAAGATAATCTATGTGCAATCTTGAATTTCTATAAATAGATTGATTAATTCCTGCGCATCTTGAGGTAAAATGAGTTGTCGCAGTATGGAAATCTTTGAATTCATCCGAACAGTTTTGATTAGACACTTGTTTTATCAATTCAGAGATAAAATAATAACAATAATCTCGGCTCAGTTCAAAATCAGGAGGGAATTTAGATAATCTTTGTTCTAGATTCAGACTTTTGGGTATTAAAATATAATATTCATCCATAATAATGTTATAAAAAGGGCATAACAATGGCTGTACATAACTTTTTTGCAATGCATTCAGATTTTTAAAAGAAAAATTTTAGTTGATTTTGGAGCGTTTAAAAGGCTCTTACGGTTTGCGCGCAGTGTTGTGCGATGTAGTAGTAAAAAGATCCTGCTTTCTCAGCGTTATACTCATCGGCGAGTAGAAAAAAGTTGTTTTGTACGGCATAATAATAAAAAGATCTTTCTTATGCGCTCACTATTCTCCTTTCAGCCTTGATAATACCTCATCTTTAGAGTAATATACCTTTGCCCCCATCTTAATAGGAGTTAGAATTCCGCTTTTTCTCCAATTGTGGAGTGTTGAATAACTAACATTTAAATGTTCAGACGTTTCTTTACGGGTATAAAATTCTTTTTCATCTTTTGAAACTTGCTCAACCTGAATTTGGTTGACTACTTTACGAACTATTTGCTCAAAATCCTGCATAAGTTCTTCTTTTGTAAGTTGGAATAGTGGTCTGTTGTCACTGTTGGTGTTAGTGTTGTTCATAATGTATATTTTTTATTGTTATTTGTTCAATCACCTGGCATACAGGCATAAAAAAAGGAAACCCCTTTTCGAGATTTCCTGATATTGTTATTTAGACATAAAAAAAGACCCAACCGCTAAGGTTGAGCCTATATATTTGTTAATAGTTGTTAAAAATTTAATGTTCGGACATAATTATTCATCGACATTTCGCAGAATACGTGTTTTATAAGGTGTAGCCCCTTGTTGCGATTGTGTGACCGCTTCCGACTTATTGTTATTGCTAGGACATAATTATTCCCTACATTTCCAAAATTGCGTTATAATGTGTGCATCCCACGACCCTATTTTCTAGGTACTTTCGATTTTTGCCAATATCGTTTTTAAATAGGTGACTCCCCTAGTACTCTTTAAAGTAATTGGTCTTTTTATTACATTCAGATATGATTATTTCAAGATTAAACAGATTTCCTCCATTGAAATATAAATCTTCGCCTCTTATTTTAGTTCGGAGGGATTCCCGCAACCTTCAAAAACTGTATTTACACAATCTTTGGTGTAATTATTTTCACTTTTTAAAGTTCGGACATAATTATCCGCCTGAAAAAGATCCTGCTCCCCCAATATTTAGAATAATGCTTGGTATGGTCGCTCCAATGAAGACTTATATAATTACTTGAAATAATCTTAAAGAACTTTTTCGCTCGTTTCACATCTTACTTACATATTAATCACTGCTAAGTGATATAATTTATTTTTCAGAATTGAAACTTTTAAAAAAAAATTCAAATACCGTGCCGAAATTTTAACTTTTCGGGATTATGAAATATTTTTGTTGATATTAATGATCTCGCCTAACTGTTCGCTATTCCCACTCTCAATAAGAAGATCTTTCATTTTCTTCATTTGGGCTTTCAATTCTTCAATCTCTTTAGTTTGTAAGTCAACTTTTTGAAGTTTTTCGTTTCTTGCTTTGATACTCTCCTGTCTTACCTGTTCATGTTCAAAGGTAGGTTTGAAATAGGTTTTGAAAACAGATTCGTCCGTGTGTCCAGTATACTGCCAAATCTCCAACAAATCCCATCCCTCTATATATCGGTTAGTACAGAAGCTCCTCCTAGAATCATGAAAAGCTACTTTATCAGCAAAGTTTATCGTTTCAAATACTACCCCATCATTAGTAGGACGTTCACGAGTTATTACCTTTTCACCAAAATAAGGAACAACCTTAAACAGTTCTTTGAGATAATCATTCGTATTTTGGTTAGATATAGCAATACTCTTAATATCATTATTGTATTTACTCAGGATTTCTCCTGTATATCCAAAAATCGGGAAATTAACCGTTTTGTATTTATCAACACGAGAACCTTTATTTAACAAAATACTGATATTTCCTAAGCTAAGTTCAATATGTCCATTTTCGATTCGTGTAATATCTCCGAACCTGAGTGAGCTATGGCAACCGAGAACAAATAAGTCTCGAACTCTCTCTAATCTAGGCGAACCAGAAAAATCATGTTCGTATAATATTTTGATTTCAGGTTCTGTTAGTACTGTATGGAAACTTGGAGGAACTTTAACACTAAACTCATCCTGCATATAGCTTCTATTCTCTGTATAGCCTTTTTCAAATGCTCGCTTAAGTACCGCAGATAATCTTTTGATTCGGGTTCTGAGCGTACTCAGCTCTCCTACCCTTTCAGTACCCAAAAGCCAGTTCTGGAACTCTAAACACTGTGTTTCATCAAATTTATCAATATCTAGGAAAATATTATTATCTACGGCAAAATCTTTTAAATCTCGATACATCACATTGAAAGATGATACATAACTTTTATGTAATGGTTTTTGTCCTGACGCAATAGCACGCTTAATTTTAAGTTCAATCAATCTCATAAACTCCTGAAAAACATCATCAAAAGATTTTTTATTTCTCTGAACTGTATTAAGTTCTTTTCCATCTATAGCGTTATCAACAATGGTTTTAAGTTCTTCTTTTGTTGGCATACGATTATAATTCTCATTGAAATTTTTGTGAGTATCTACAATGGAAATTTTGAACTTACTTAACTTCTGATTAATCTCTCTTTTTTCTATCCCAGAAGTAATCGTTTTAGTATCTGAATCCCAGTTGCACGGAGCAACTTTTAATCCTGTCGAAAAATCCGCCTGTAAACCTTTGAACGAATATCTTCCCATTATTCGGGAGATTTCCGCTTTAGGTTCTTTCAGTCTAAAATTTACGCTTCCTGTTTCGTTGTTGTATTGTGCCATAAAATAAAGAATATTCGCATAACAAATATACGAATATTTAAAATTTGGTCACTATTTTGGCCACTGTAAATTCTGAATCTATTTGAATTTATTTACATGCAATAAAATTTAATTTACTATTAATCAATATTTTGAACAAATAAATTAATTCAATAAGATGTAAACAAATATAAGATGTTATTCCCTGTGGGTCTACAAACCATCCTTTTTTAAGGATGGTTTTTGTTTTTTATATATTCTTAATCAATTGCATTGAAACTATTTTATACAAACTTCATACATTTTTAACAGGATTAAAAGCAATTATCTATTCAATGGATTTCATCATCAAATTATTATACTCTTTATTTTTTGCAGCAATATCTTTCATCCTCTTCATGAAGTATAACAAAGCATTTTCTATAAAACCCAAGCTGCTTATCATTTTACTCCTAAATCTGATATTATTATTTTGTCTGAATACGATTTATACCAGTATTTCAAATAAATTATTTTATATATTACTCATGTTTTCATTATCAGTGGTAATATTAAATATCATGAAAAATTTTATTAACATAGAAAATAATGCTGTACTAAAAAATAATGACGGCTTTAGAAATAACTATAAAAATGTAAAAAACATCTTTTTTATTAAAGTCATTCCCATCATAATTTTCTTTTATCAGCTTTTGTTAATATGGGTCCCTTCTATTTCTGCAAAAATGTTGCGTAATTAATATTAACCCACTAAGGTATTGACTCTACATAACAGGCTCCAAGTATATTAAAAAACAAAAAGACAGCAGTGATGCTGTCTTTTTTATATGATAGAGATGATCTCTTAATCCAAATCAAATCGATCCAGATTCATCACTTTTGTCCATGCGGCTACAAAATCATTGATAAATTTACCTTGTGCATCAGCACTTGCATACACTTCGGCCACAGCTCTCAATTCAGAATTGGATCCGAATACAAGATCAGCACGAGTAGCTGTCCATTTTGGCTGACCTGTTGAACGGTCTGTTCCTATATAGAGTTCTTTATCTTCTGACATGGATTTCCATTGTGTTCCCATATCTAAAAGATTAACAAAGAAATCATTGGTAAGCACTCCGGGACGGGTAGTAAATACCCCATGTTTTGAACCGTCAAAATTCGTATCTAAAGCACGCATTCCTCCTACCAAAACAGTAAGTTCAGGAGCGGTAAGCGTTAATAACTGTGCTTTATCTATGAATAAAGATTCTGTAGAAACTGAGAATTTTCTTTTCAGGTAATTACGGAATCCGTCAGCAATAGGTTCCAGGTATCCCATAGATTCCACATCCGTTTGTTCCTGAGAAGCATCCATTCTACCGGGAGCAAATGTTACTTTAACATCATGTCCCGCATTTCTCGCAGCTTTTTCTACAGCTGCTGTTCCGGCCAATACAATGATATCCGCCAGTGAAATTTTCTTGCCTCCATTTTGAGCATTGAATTCGTTTTGAATTCCTTCCAAAATCCCCAATACTTTCTGTAATTGCGAAGGGTTATTTACTTCCCAATGTTTCTGAGGCTCCAGTCTTATTCTCGCTCCGTTGGCACCACCACGTTTATCACTTCCTCTGAAAGTAGATGCGGAAGCCCAGGCTGTAGATACCAGCTCGGAAACACTCAATCCGGAATCTAAAATTTTAGTTTTAAGATGTTCAATGTCTGCAGCATTGACCAGCTCATGATTCACGGCCGGAATAGGATCCTGCCAGATCAGTTCTTCCTGAGGAACATCCGGTCCCAAATAACGGGCACGAGGTCCCATATCCCTGTGGGTAAGTTTAAACCATGCTCTTGAAAAGGCATCGGCAAAGGCATCAGGGTTTTCATAAAAATGTCTTGAAATTTTTTCGTAAACAGGATCCAGTCTCAATGAAAGGTCTGTAGTAAGCATTGTTGGTCTATGCTTTTTAGTGGAATCAAATGCATCAGGAATAATTTCAGCACCATCCTTTGCTACCCATTGGTGAGCTCCGGCAGGGCTTTTCGTCAATTCCCATTCATTTTCAAACAGGTTTTTAAAGAAATAATTACTCCATTCAGTCGGAGTTTCTGTCCAGGTTACTTCAAGACCACTGGAGATCGCGTCTTTTCCGCTTCCCGATTTGTAGCTGCTTTCCCATCCTAATCCCTGTAATTCTATTCCTGCACCTTCAGGTTCTTTACCTACATGATCTGCAGGACCGGCTCCATGGGTTTTTCCAAAAGTATGTCCTCCGGCAATCAAGGCTACAGTTTCCTCATCATTCATCGCCATACGTCCAAAAGTATCACGGATATCTTTAGCGGCAGCAATAGGATCAGGGTTTCCGTCCGGACCTTCAGGATTTACATAGATCAATCCCATTTGCACGGCTGCCAGAGGTTTTTCAAGATTTCTGGAATGAATATCACCGTCTGCATTATCATCGGTAGGAAGAACTGCTGCATGTCCTTCCACTACGCCATCTGAACCGTGAGCATATCGTACGTCTCCGCCCAGCCATGTTTTTTCCGAACCCCAGTATACATCCATATCCGGTTCCCAAACATCTTCACGGCCACCAGCAAATCCAAACGTTTTGAATCCCATAGACTCCAGCGCGATATTACCGGTAAGGATTAAAAGGTCTGCCCAGGAAATATTTCTCCCATATTTTTGTTTGATCGGCCATAACAATCTTCTTGCTTTATCTAAACTAACATTATCAGGCCAGCTGTTCAGGGGTGCAAAACGTTGTTGTCCCGCTCCTGCTCCACCTCTTCCGTCACCCACACGATAGGTTCCGGCACTGTGCCACGCCATACGGATAAACAAAGGACCATAGTGTCCGAAATCGGCCGGCCACCAGTCCTGAGAATCTGTCATCAATGCATGAAGATCTCTTTTTACGGCTTCTAGGTCAAGGTTTTTAAATGCTTCAGCATAATCAAAGTCTTTGTCCATAGGATTAGACAGTGATGAATGCTGGCGCAGCATATCAACTCTAAGCTGATCAGGCCACCATTCCAGGTTTTGGGTTCCGCCACCCGCTACATTCTTTTTCATAGTCCCATTATGAAACGGGCATTTACTGATGTCATTCGAATCTTTTTCCATTGTCGTTTATTTATTTTTTATATTGATTACTATAGTTTAAGTAAAGTTCTGTTGTAAGAACATGACAAACTTACAACGTTCGTTTAATAAATACAATCTATTAATAATTATTTCAATGATAGTTAAAAACTATAAAGAAGCATTTCCGACAGCATCCAAACTAAAGACATAATTGTGGTATTAAGTTAGTGAAAATTCATATTAATGTGGACAAAAAACATCAATACCCTACTCAATTTAGAATAAATCAACGTAATAATTTCTAAAAAATAAATACATAAGAAAGCTAAAAGCAAGAAGTTTCATCCCTATCAAAGGGGAATCAATGATCTTTGTATTAATTAGTAAAAGTCTATGACTTATCTAAAGTTCGTGCTGCCATTTCCTTCCTCCGGCTGTCCACAAAATATTTCAATCTCTACTTAGCCTAAAAAATAATTTAACTACCTTTATCCTAATAAGAAATATGAACATCTATGAAAAAAGTATTAGTTGTCATTCTTGTGGCATTTATTATGATCCAGTTTTTTCCTATTGACAAGACCAATCCTGTTCCCACACCGGGTATGGATTTTCTTAAAATTAAAAACACTCCGGATCATATAGCCAAAATTATACGTACGTCTTGTTATGACTGTCATTCCAATGAAACCAAATATCCATGGTATGCCAATATTTCACCGGCATCATGGGTTGTAAAAAATCATGTCAATGAAGGCAGAAAACATCTTAATTTTTCTACCTTTGCAGTATACGAATCTAAAAGACAGCTTCATAAGCTTGAAGAATGTTTAGAAATGATAGAAAAAAAAGAAATGCCTCTGGAGTCTTATTATTTGGGACATCAGAACGCAAAACTGACAGATGAGCAGCGTACAGCACTTTCTCAATATTTTAAAAAAGTAAAAGAGGATACCGAAAGAAGTATCATGTTTAATAAATAGAAATCATGAAAGACTGGAAAAACAAATATATTGTATTTTTTGACGGAGACTGTGGTGTCTGTAATTTCTGGGTACAATGGATTTTGGAGAGAGATAAGAAAGACCGATTTATGTTTGCTTCACTGCAATCTGATTTCGGACAGCAGTTTTTATCTGAAAGAGGATTGGAAACAAAGGATTTCAATACCATGTATCTTTGGAAGCCGGAACAATACTATTTGATTAAATCGAGAGCAGTACTTAAAATTGCTGACCTGCTGGGTGGAATTTACAAACTTTCAGCCATTGGAAAACTAATGCCTGCATTTCTAAGTGATAAGGTTTACAATATGATTTCCAGAAACAGAATGAAACTGGCTAACCAAAAATGTTATTTGCCGGATCAGCATCAGAAGAAAAAATTTATTCAGGTCTAATCAGGCAGAGTCTCAATAATACATTTTTCTCTCTTCAAGAAAAGCATTTTTTCCTACCAAAACAGCAAAAAGTCATTCCATAAAAACCTAATCGATTTAATAGTAAAATACATTATTAAGGTTCCTAAAGAATGACTAGTATGATATATAGATTAATTTTAAATTAATCGCTTTTAGTACTTATTGATTCAGTGACCAAATTGAATAACTATTCGGGGCACATTGGATCTTCACCCATTTATCTCCCTGAGTTGTAGGATACCAGCTTGAGCTTCCTGTAAAATCTTTGATCTGCTGACTGGCCCAATTGGTCTCAATCCATCTTTCCTGCCAGCTTGACGAAGTATTGATATAAACGACAAGCCCTGGATTTCCATTATACCCATTACGTCTTGCAATATATTCATCATTATCAGTATATAAGATCGAAGTTGTTCCGGTAGCTTTATTATTATGAATCCAAATTAAGTTATTCAGCCTTTCTTTGTTCAGCCATTCTTCATAATCTCTGTAAAAAATGGTTGGATAGCCTTCATGAGTTAAAATATAAGCGTACGCCGGCATTTTATTGTTAATAATATCCGTGTCATGATTGGCAACAAAAGTGACTGCTTTATAGGGATTCCTCTTCCACATCATATCATCATTTAAAACATTCAGATTCCCATTATCAAAAGCTTCATCCATTTTATAGTAAGCAGCAAAATCAAATACGGAACTGTTTGCATTATTCGCCCACCATTCCAGTGTATTGACATTAGAATCCCATAATTCACCAACCGAAAATCCGCCTACCTTAGCGTTCCAGGTATTCACTACCCAAGGTCCGAACCCTTTTACATAATCAAATCTCCAGCCATCAAATTTCATCACATTCTTATAGTATTTTGCTACAGAATCATCCCTTCCCCATAACCAGTCCTGTACATGAGGATTGGCATGACACAGGTCTGGAAATCCACCGAAAGAACCTTCATCATTATTTCCATATGCATTTTTATAAAAGTCTTCATAGCTTCTTTGAAATTTTCCGGAAGCTACTCCTGAGAAGTTGGTCCAGGTATTCGTTCCGGTATAAGGATTGGCTTCAGACTGCCCGCCACTGTTGTGATTGATGACAATATCAGCAAACACCTGCATATTTTCGCTGTGCGCTTTAGTAATTAGTGCTTCCAGCTCAGTTCTCGATCCAAATCGGGTCTCGGTAGTCCCGTTTTGATTAAAATTTCCAAAATCATAATAGTCTGTAGGATCGTATCCCATTGAAAGAGGCCCATTTTGAGCTTTAGAAGCCGGAGGAAGCCATACTGCTCCAATTCCGGCATTGGACCATGCTGTCACTTTATCTTTAACAGTATTCCACCAGTTACCACCTTCAGGAACATCCCAATAAAATCCCTGCATCAGAACTCCCCCACCGGGACCGGCTACAAACTTGCCCTGTAAAGAACCGGATGCTCCTCCCGTACTGAAAGGCCTCCCGTCATGATGAGTGACATTTACAATTTTGTCGTGTACTTCCTGCTCTTGTGAAGATTTATTGCCAATATCATCATTGTTCTCACAAGAACTGACAAGTGCTAAACCCCATACAGAAAGAAGAAAATATGTTTTTTTCATTGCAATATTTAATTATCAATCTACTAACCAAGTTACAAATTCCTTGCATACAAATTCTTATTCAGGTGAAATATTTTAATTTTCAATAATAAATTATAGGAAAGGTCAACTCCACTTTTCATTAAAAAATCATAAATTTTTAATATTCTCGAAACAATTTTTCTTTTAATCCATATATTTGCATACTATGGAATACAATACCCAAAAAACTCAGCTTCATATGCCCGAATACGGCAGAATTATACAACAGTTGGTTGAGCGCTGCAAAGAACTTGCTTCCAAAGAGGAAAGAAGTGAAATGGCTATGGCAATCATCGATTTTATGGGTCAGAGAAACCCACAACTTCGTGACGAAGAAAATTATAAACATAAACTTTGGGATCATCTTTTTATTCTGGCAAATTACGATTTGGATGTAGATTCTCCTTATCCGTTTCCTACAATGGAAGAATTGGCAGAAAAACCTAAAAGGATGGAATATCCGAAACTTCAAGGTGACTTTAAGTTTTACGGAAAAAGTATTCTTCAATTGATCGAAAAAGCAATTGAACTGGAGGCGGGCGATGAAAAAGAAGCCCTTATCGAAGTGATTGCCAACAATATGAAGAAATCTTATAATGTCTATAATAAGGAACATGTGACGGATGATGTTATTTTCCGCCACTTGAAGGAACTGTCTGAAAACAGGTTGGATCTTACAGGAATTGATTCTCTTGAAAAAAGTAAAATCTATTACACCAGTAACAACAACCGAAATAATAACAGCAACAGTAACAATAATAGGAGTAATAACAACAACAGCAATAACAAGAACCAACCTAACAAAAGAAGACATAACAATAATCATAAAAACAGAAAATAATGAGTGGAACATTTCAAATACGAGGAGGAAAAAGATTGCAGGGTGAAATAACTCCACAAGGGGCTAAAAATGAAGCTCTTCAAATTTTATGTGCAGTTCTGTTAACTGATGAGGAGGTTACTATTAAAAATATCCCGGATATTCATGATGTCAACAGATTAATTGAAATCCTGGGCGACTTTGGGGTAAAAGTTACTAAAAACGGACATGGAGATTATACGTTCAAGGCCGACAAAGTAAATTTTGATTATATAAAATCCAACGAGTTCAAAAAAGATGGTGCTAAACTGCGTGGTTCTATCATGCTTATGGGACCGATGCTGGCTCGTTATGGAGAAGCGTATATGCCTACTCCGGGGGGTGATAAGATCGGGAGAAGAAGATTGGACACCCACTTCCAGGGATTAGTAGAGCTTGGTGCAGAATTTAATTATGATGAAGAAGAATATTTTTATTCTTTAAAAGCTACTGAACTTAGAGGAAAATTCATCCTGTTGGAAGAAGCTTCCGTAACCGGAACGGCTAATATCGTAATGGCTGCCGTACTGGCAAAAGGGAAAACAAGAATCTATAATGCTGCTTGTGAACCTTATCTTCAGCAATTGTGTAAAATGCTGAACAGAATGGGTGCAAATATTTCAGGAATTGGCTCTAACCTTCTTACCATTGAAGGGGTTGATTATCTGAGAGGAACTGAGCATACGATGCTTCCGGATATGGTAGAAATCGGATCATGGATAGGTCTTGCTGCAATGACAAAATCTGAAATTACCATTAAAAATGTAAACTGGAACCAATTAGGGGTTATCCCGAATACATTCAGAAAACTGGGAATTCAGCTTGAGCAAAGTGGTGATGACATTTATATTCCTGCTCAGGAACATTATAAGATCCAGAAATTCATCGACGGTTCTATTCTTACCATTTCAGATGCACCATGGCCAGGGTTTACTCCGGATTTATTGTCTATTATCCTGGTAGTAGCTACTCAGGCTAAAGGAAGTATTTTGGTACACCAGAAGATGTTTGAATCCAGATTATTCTTTGTTGATAAATTAATCGATATGGGTGCTCAGATCATTTTATGTGATCCACACAGAGCTACCGTAATCGGATTGAACCAGGAAGCTCCGTTAAGAGGAACCACAATGGTTTCTCCGGATATCAGAGCCGGAAATGCACTTTTAATTGCAGCACTTTCTGCAGAAGGAAAATCAATTATCCACAATATCGAGCAAATCGACAGAGGATATGAAAATATTGATGGAAGACTAAAAGCTATTGGGGCTGATATCGAAAGAATATAAAATTATTTTTATTACTATAGAGCGTTCAGAGTGATCTGAGCGCTCTTTTCTTTGTTTACAGGATTCAGGGTCTGGATGAAAATTTTGCGGTAAAAGTAATTGTTGCCGGCTGTCCCCCATCAGATCTTCGGTTTGTGATCTCCTGTAATTTATAAAGGAAATCTTAGCTTTTACATAAAAAAAGTGCCCGATTAAAACCGGACACTTTGAGTAATTAAAACTATATGAATCTCCCTTAAGAATATTTCCGGCAGAGATACTCTACCGTTGTACTCAAAAGTTTATTTTTATTCAGATAGAACTCTAGGTTCTGATAATCTTCTGAATTGACATTAATATATAACTGTACTGTACCAAAACTGTATCCGTTCACATATTCCACATTAGCAGACAACACTCTATGACAAATGCCCAATTGATTATAAATGGTATTCATTAAATGTTCGAATTTCATTTTCCCATTTAACTCTATTTCCAGGATCAATTCTTTTTTAGGCAGGGTAATTTTGTTTTGCAAAACCTGCAGGCCAGGATTAGGTGTAATCATCACTAAACATTTTTGGTTAAACACTTTCAGATTGTATTGCACTCTGCATTAAATCTGTGACAAAAATATAAAAAAATATTAGTCTACCAAATTAGTAGACTAATATTTTTAAAACTTTAACAAAAAAAAGAAGCCATTATAGCTTCTTTTACCTTTTTTTATAATTCTTTTATTCTTTCCAGCTTATCTGAACCAGCCAATCCATTGGGGTTACAACCAGGTTCTCCTTCCGGAACCTTAAGATTTTTCTTTTGATAAAATTCTTCCCAAAAAACATTTATTTTTCCAGTCTTAGGATCTATGAACGTCATGGGTTCCAATTTGAAAATATGGTTTTCTCTAAATGCCCTTTCAATAAAATCTGAACAATAATAGGAGTTTTCGTCCAGGATATAATTGAAATTATAAGGTTTACCCAGCATTTGATTTGCTTGATCAACAGCTGATGGAATTGATTTCTGATATTCAGGCTTTAAACGGTATACCACAACTTTCTGGCCGTCTCCTTTCTGATCCTGAAGAAATTCTTTTAATTCCTGCTTTTGTGAGCCTCCTTTTGGAGCTGCATGCAATACAAACAGTTTGTTTCCATTTTTTTCTAAAATACCAATATGATCAAAAGAAGCAGCTTTCTGCTTTTGTGTCACATTGTTAATTGCTCCGGAGAGTCCACTTTCTTTTGCCGTTACAAAAAGTAGGTCACCGTTTTTAAGCTTTGATATTGGAGAAGCACTACAATTGACAAGCAGTACAATCAAAAAGAACAGGCTTCCTGCAAAGTTCATTTTTTTTAAAAAAGATATATTAAATCCTAGCATTCTGATATTGTTTCGCCGCCAAAATTACAAAATAGAATTTATTACATTTGTAGGAAGTATTGATCTATTCTTCATATCAACCCAAACATTCCCTATATTCCTATGCCACATATTTTACTCGTTGAAGACGATGACAGACTTTCAAAATTGATTACCAAGGGACTTCAGGAAGCTGAGTTTGAAGTAACGGCAGCCTATGATGGAATAACGGGGCTTAAACTGGCATTACAAAAAGATTTTGATCTGATCATCACAGATATTGTCCTTCCTAAAAAAAACGGCCTTGAATTCTGTAATGAAATAAAGATTTTAAAACCCAATCTTCCGGTGGTAATGCTTACCGCTCTCGGAACGACGGACGATAAACTGGAAGGGTTTGATGCCGGAGCTGATGACTACCTAACCAAGCCTTTTGAAATGCGGGAGCTGGTGGCCAGAATTAAAGTTCTTCTAAAACGTTTTTCACAACAGAGGCAGCAAAAAGTTTTTGTTCTTAAATATGAAGGCATTGAAATGAATCTGGAACAAAAAACAGTCAGCAGAGATCAGGTTCCCATAAAATTGACTCCAAAGGAATTCAATCTTTTGAAATTCATGCTGGAAAACTCTGAAAGGGTACTTTCCCGCGGTGAAATTGCGGAAAAAGTATGGGAAACCCATTTCGATACAGGAACCAATTTCATTGACGTATACATCAATTATCTAAGAAAAAAAATTGATAAAGATTTTGAAATTAAACTTATTCATACCAAAGCAGGTATGGGGTTTATCTTAAAAAAAGATTACGAAACGGGCATCATACATTAACCGAGGTGAACTAAAAACAAACGGATGAAAATAAGAACCAGGCTTACACTCCTTTTTACCCTAATCACGGCAATGCTTTTAGGGGTTTACAGCTTTTCTATTTATTATTCTTCCAAAGAAGCCAGAGAAAAATCTTTCTACAGCGAATTGCAAAACGAGGCTATTGCCAAAGCTGATTTGTTTTTCCAAAGTTCACTCCCGGAACAGGAAATGCATAAGCTGTACAAAAATAACAACAGAACACTTAACGAAGTTCAAGTCGCTATTTATGACTCTAATCACCAGCTCATTTATCATGACGATGCAAAAGTTGATTACGTAAAAGAAACTCCGGCGATGCTCTCGCAGATATTTCAAAAGAAAAAAATCAACTTCTTTTTAAACAACTTACAGGTTATCGGGATGGTCTATCATCATTCCGGAAAATCGTACGCTGTAACCGCTGCTTCCTATGATAAGTATGGGTATGAATATCTCACTCATCTTCTTACCATTAGTATTATCGCTTTCATCAGCATCCTGATCCTGATTTACCTGGCCGGCATATTCCTTTCTAAAAAAGCATTGAGCCCCCTGAGTGAAATGGTGAATCAAATTAAAAAAATTACTGCCGGAAAATTACAGCTGCGCTTAAAAACGACCGGAGAAAAAGATGAACTTAACGAGCTTGCCCAGAATTTCAACGGAATGCTGAAGCGTCTGGAAAATTCTTTTGACTCTCAAAAACATTTTGTATCCAATATTTCACACGAACTCCGCACTCCATTATCCGCAATTATCACTGAGCTGGAACTGGCTTCTGAAAAAGAACAAACCAAAGAAGAATACCGGCAGACCATCCGATATGCGTTGGAAGATGCACGGAATATGGCCAAACTGTCCAACAGTTTAATGGATCTTGCCAAAGCAAGCTATGATCCTAATGAAATCAGCTTTTCTGAAGTACGCCTTGATGAAATACTTCTGGAATCTTACACCAAAATAACAAGAGAAAATCCGGCGTATAAAGTTTCTTTGAATATAGAAAATGAGGTGGAAGAACATCAGCTGATCACACAGGGAAATGAATATCTGCTGCAGGTAGCTTTCAATAATCTTATTGACAATGCCTGTAAATATTCCCCTGAGCATATATGTTCAATAGATGTGATAGCCCATAAAAATACACTTTCGATCAGTTTTACCAATACCGGCATCATTATTTCCAGGGAAGATTTACAGCGTATTTTTGAACCCTTTTACAGAAGTGAAACCTCAAAAAAGGAAAAAGGCTATGGTATTGGACTATTTCTGACAGAAAAAATCATTCATCTTCATCATGCAACAATTTCTGTAGCATCAGAGCATAATAAGACCATTTTTACAATACAGTTTGAAATACCAGGATCCTAATCATTTAACGATTTTCACACTACTCCACTGAAGTTTTACTGAAAACAGTAGTTCCTATACTGGCTGCGATCACACAGGCAATGGATATCCACTGTAAAAAGGTTAAACTCTCGGATAGGAATAATAATCCCGAAAAAGCAGCAAATGCAGGCTCCAGGCTCATCAGAATACTAAAAGTTTTGGCCGGAAGTTTTTTAAGTGCCATCATTTCCAGAGAAAACGGTAGCGCACTGGATAAGATAGCAACTCCAAGCCCTTTTATAAAAAGGGTTGGTGTAAGATTGAAAACCGCGCCATCCCAAATGGTAAAAGGAATAATCACAAGACTTGCAAATAACATCCCGGTAGTAACAGCATCTTTTCCATCCATTATTTTAGCTACTTTTCCGCCCATTACAATATAACCTGCCCAAAACATTCCTGCCAGAAAGGCCAGTCCAAGCCCCAATAAATCTATATTATTACTCTGCCAGGGCACGATAAGTAAAATCCCTACACAGGCCAATAATGCCCAGACAACATCCAGTAACTTACGCGACAGTGCCAGAGCCAGGAATAAAGGTCCGGCAAATTCTACCGTAACAGCCAGCCCTAGCGGAATTCGCTGAATAGCCATATAAAAAATAAGATTCATCGCCGCCAGTCCGATACCGTACAGAGCACAGTATTTCCATTTTTGTTTCGTGAACTGCAAAAATTTTGGACGGTTAATCAAGGTGAGCAAAACAGCTGAGAGTACAATTCTTAAACTAACGGTACCAATAGCGCCGATGGCAGGAAAAAGCTGCTTGGCAATGGAAGCCCCACCCTGCACGCAGATTATTGCTAAAAGTGTAGCAGGTATAGCTACATTAGACTTTTTCATTTCTAAAATTTATAACTTATAAAACAACTTTGGAAAGAATTTTCCGGGATTAGGCAAACTCTTATTTTATCATTATAAACCGGGAAATTCCGAATGCAAAATAGCTTGCCAGCAAATGTATTGAAATTTTAGCGTTCAATATGGGTACAGTTTTTATTTATTAATAAGACTTAGTTAATGAATATTTCCTAATTATGTTTTCCAAATCCTTTCAAGGTTTCCTTCTATTCTATCCGTTTCAGATGATGATGTACGGTGAGAACATAGGTCTTTTTTTAAATCCTATACACAATATCATTTGACACTTTCCGATGTATACATTCATTTTCAAAGGTCATTTTCCTTCTGTTTTCTCTAATCATTTTCTAATAACATTCTAAAGCTTTTCTAACGGCTTCTCCCCAAAAGGAGGAATACCTTTGCAGCAAATAAAAACCACTATGGATACCGATCCTTCCCATTATTACCATAACTAGGCATTCAGCAATATATCTTTCTGTATATCGGCTGCTTGCCATACAACAAAAAGATTATGAATACACTAGAATTTACCCTTCGTCTTTTCACAGCATTCCTCCTGGGTGCCGGCATTGGTTTCGAAAGACAGTGGCGTCAAAAAAGTGCAGGCCTCCGTACCAATACACTGGTATGCCTGGGCTCTGCGGCCTTTGTACTGCTTTCCATCAGAATCGGCGGTGATGCTACAGGCAGAATAGCTTCCTATATTGTGAGTGGTATAGGTTTTCTGGGCGGAGGTGTTATTATGAAAGACGGTCTTACCGTACGGGGACTCAACACTGCAGCTACTATCTGGTGTTCAGCTTCCGTAGGAGCCCTCAGCGCTATAGGACTTCCTTTTGAAGCTGCTATTACAAGCGGGTTTATTATTCTCACGCATGTCATTCTCCGCCCTTTAGGAGTAAAGCTTGGTAACAATATCAGCAGCAGAAATCATTATACCGAATATTTAATCAGTATCAAATGCAAAAGTGAGGTGGAAAACCACATCCGGATACAGCTGATGCAGTCTTTAAGCGGGAATGATAAAATATTACTGAAATCTCTCACCAGCGATGATAACGGCGTTCCTGAAAATGCCATTATTACAGCAGAAGTGCACGCTTCTACTCCACAGGACAGTTTCATGGAAAAAATAACCAGCAGACTTACTATTGAAGATAAAGTCATCAGGGTAAGCTGGAAAATTATAGGTACTGAAACTGATTTATAACATTTAACACCAACCCTGAAGCCATGTTAAAAAAATATTCCAACAAAAATCTCAACTCCGCAGCTCTTGTAAAATTGAAAGAAGCTGCATCAGAGAACGAAAAAATGATTTATGCTATGCTGGAAACTTCAGAAGAAGGGCTTAGCGAAAACACCGTAAAAGACCGTTTAAAAATATATGGTAAAAATGAAATTGCCACTCAGAAAGCACCTTCATGGCTGAAGCAGTTTGCCCATTCTTTTTTTAATCCTTTCAATTATATCCTTGCCTGTATCGCCGTGATTTCATTATTCATTGATGTTATCCTGGTGCCTGCAGATGAAAAGGACCTCAGCACCAGCATTATTATTTCAGTGATGCTTCTGTTCAGCACCACCCTAAGATTCATTCAGGAGTTCCGCAGCAACAAAGCAGCAGAAGCTTTAAAAAGAATGGTAAAAACGAGCTGTCTTACCAAAAGAAAGTTTAAAGAAAGTGAGGAAATAGATATCAGTGAAATTGTTCCCGGTGATATGATTATACTTTCTGCCGGCGATATGGTTCCTGCCGACTGCCGAATTATGAAAAGCAAAGATCTCTTTATCAGTGAATCCATTCTTACCGGAGAAGCATTACCTGTAGAGAAAAATGCTCTTCCCATCAAAGATGCAAAGAATCAAAACCCATTATCCTTACAAAATATCTGTTTTATGGGCACTAACGTGGTAAGTGGGTCAGCCACGGTTGTGGTAGCTAACACTGGTATTTTCACCTATTTCGGAAGCATCAGCAGAAGCCTGGTTTCCAAAAGATCCGAAACTGCTTTTGATGTAGGTGTGAATAAAGTAAGTTTTCTGCTCATCCGGTTTATGCTGGTGATGACCCCCATTATTTTTCTTATCAACGGATTGGTAAAAGGAGACTGGATGCAGGCTTTATTCTTTGCCATTGCAGTAGCTGTGGGACTTACCCCGGAGATGCTCCCTATGATTGTTACCGCCAACCTTGCGAAAGGAGCTGTTAATATGAGCAAGAAGAAAGTCATCGTTAAGCGGTTGAATGCCATTCAGAATATTGGTGCCATGGATATTCTCTGTACTGATAAAACAGGAACACTTACCCTGGACAAGATTGTACTGGAAACTCATCTCAATGTTCAGGGGCTTGAAGATGATGAAGTATTGAAATGGGCTTACCTCAACAGCTACCATCAGACCGGGCTCAAAAATCTGTTAGACCAGGCTGTTTTGGATCATGCTGAGGTTCACAACATGATGAAAGCAGATGAACTGTATCTGAAGGTAGATGAAATCCCTTTTGATTTTGAAAGAAGAAGAATGTCCGTTATCCTCAACACTTCCAGTGGTAAACACCTGATGATTTGCAAAGGTGCAGTAGAGGAAATGCTTTCCTTATGCAAATATGCTTTAGATCCTGGAGAAGACAACAGTTTGCATATTGAGAACGATAATATTGTTCCTCTCGATGAATGTATGAAGCAGAAAATCATCAGAATGTCTGAAAAGCTCAATGCTGAAGGGTTACGGGTTTTACTGGTTGCAATCAGAGAATTTGACGGAAACCATCCATTGAATTATTCTGTTGCCGACGAAAATCAACTTACACTTACCGGTTTTATAGGATTCCTTGATCCGGCAAAGCCATCGGCGGAACCTAGTATCAAAGCTTTACATAAGCTGGGTGTGGAAGTAAAAGTAGTAACCGGAGATAATGATATTGTCGCTAAAAAGATATGTCATGACGTAGGGATTCCCGTTACCATGATTATGCTTGGTGATGAATTAGACAACAGAACCGATGAAGAGCTTAGTAAAGACATGGATCTTTATTCTGTTTTTGCAAAAGTAAGTCCGTTACAAAAGCAACGTATTGTAAAAATACTGAGATCTAAAGGGCATACCGTAGGATTTATGGGAGATGGGATTAACGATGCGGCTGCCATTAAGGAAGCTGATGTTGGTATTTCCGTTGATACCGGTGCAGACATTGCAAAAGAAAGCGCAGACATCATCCTGTTGGAAAAAGATTTAATGGTTTTACGCAGTGGTGTAATCTACGGCAGAAGAACGTTCGGAAATATCATTAAGTATATAAAAATGACAGCCAGCAGTAACTTTGGAAACATGTTCAGCATGATCGGAGCCAGTGCATTACTTCCGTTTTTGCCAATGCTTCCGCTGCAGATTCTAACCCAGAATTTACTCTATGATATATCACAGTCTTCCATCCCCTGGGATACAATGGATAAAGATTTTCTGGAAAAACCAAAAAAATGGGAAGCTGACAGTATCAAAAAGTTTATGCTGTATATAGGTCCTTTGAGTTCCATTTTTGATTATCTGACTTTTGCTGTTATGTTCTTTATTTTCAAAGCCAATACTCCGGAGCATCAGAGTTTATTTCAGACAGGATGGTTTGTAGAAGGATTGCTTTCACAAACCCTGATTGTACATATCATCAGAACGAAAAAGATCCCTTTTATCCAAAGCTGGGCAACCGCCCCTGTAGTCGCTTTAACGAGTTTAATCATGCTGATTGGAATACTGATTCCTTTTACTCCCTTAGCTGTATATCTTAAAATGCAACCTTTACCTATGGGGTATTTTCCTTATCTGGTTGTCATGCTTACTGGATATTGCATCCTCACTCAGTTCGTAAAGCAATGGTTCATTAAAAAATTCGGACAGTGGCTATGATAAGTGTATGGCAAAATAAAAATCTGCATATAACTATTGCATTATAGCATCAGCTCAACTAGAAATAAATAATTAATTGGTTATAAACATTTTATATGAAAAATACCGTATTATCAATACTACTTTTGGCTTTTATTACCTCTTGTAAAGATCCCAAAAGTGAAACCCCACAAAGCCAGGACCTTCAAATCAAAGGAGATCATGTGATGATTCCTGAAAACAATCCTGTTTTAAAAACAATTAAAACAGAAGTGGTCACCGAAGAGGAACACAGTGATGGTGTAGTATCCGCAGGAACTATCCAGGCAATCCCCAATCATTATGCAGAAATTGCCAGTCCTTTTTCCGGAAGAATTACAAAATCCTTTATCCAGCTCGGCCAAAATGTTTCTGCGGGAAGCCCACTTTTTGAAATTCTTTCTTCCGATTATTTTTCAGTTCAGAAAGATTATACAGATGCCTTAAATGATATGCAGCTTGCAGAGAAAAACTACAGACGCCAACAGGATCTGGTAAAACATGGGGTTGGTATTCAAAAAGAGCTGGATGAAGCGGAAACAGATTTTAAAAATAAAAAGACCTCACTTTCTAATGCCTCCTCTGCCCTAAAGGTATACAACAGCAAAGGAGGAGGTATAGGAAGCCCCCTTATTGTAAGAGCTTCTATCAGTGGAGAAATTATTTCCAATAAGATTGTTAACGGTCAGTATCTGAAGGGGGATGCAGATCCTGTGGTTATTATTGCAGAACTTTCCAAAGTATGGATTTCCGGGGATGTTAAAGAAAAAGACATTCGTTTTGTCAATATCGGAGATCATGTCTCTGTAAAAATAAGTGCTTATCCGGATCGAAATATTACAGGAAAAGTATACCACATTAATGAAATAGTAGACGAAAATACCCGAAGTATAAAAGTCCTTATAGAATGTGACAATCCGGACAGAAAGTTAAAACCGGGTATGTATGCCACCGTTAATTTCTCAACGACCCCCGAAAAAACAGTTATGATCCCCGTTACGGCTTTAATGCAGCAGGATAATACTCAGTATGTATGGATAAAAACGGGAAAGAACCAATTTACCAGACGTTCAGTAACCATAGGTGAAACAGACCAGAAATCAGTAAGAATTATTTCAGGATTAAAACCAGGAGAAACCATCATGACTGAGGGCGGAATTTATATGCTGGATGCAAAATAATATGAATGTGATAAAATGTACAATCTAAAACCTGTAAAGACAGTATCCTGCTCAGCACAATTACATGATACGCCACACTTTATATACTGTACAAAAATTAAGAATTATGAAGCAATTACTTACAATCTCTATACAGAAGAGGTGGCTGATGCTCGCGCTCTTCCTTTTACTAGGCTTTTTTGGCTATTATTCCTGGACCAGATTATCCATAGAAGCTTATCCTGACATTGCCGATGTCAGCTCACAGGTGGTTACACAGGTACCGGGACTGGCTGCTGAAGAAGTAGAACAGCAAATTACCATTCCGTTAGAAAGGGCTCTGAACGGACTTCCGGGAATGCATGTCATGCGAAGCAAAAGTACTTTTGGACTTTCTATTATCACAATGGTATTCGATGACGGTGTAGATGATTACTGGGCCAGACAGCGAATCCAGGAAAGGCTGACAGATGTGGAGCTTCCCTATGGGGCACAGCCGGGGCTGGATCCCCTTACCTCTCCTATCGGCGAAGTCTATCGTTATATTATCGAAAGTAATACCCATAGTCTGCGGGAACTTACAGATTTGCAAAATTTTGTAATTATTCCACGCATTAAACAGGTTTCAGGAATTGCTGATGTAACCAATTTCGGAGGCATTACTACCCAGTTTCAGATCGAGCTGGATCCTCATAAACTAGAGCAGTATGGTCTTTCACTATCTGAAGTTACCGAAACTATTTCCAGAAATAATGTAAGCGCCGGCGGGAGTATGCTACCCCGGGGAAATCTGGCCTATGTTATCCGGGGGATAGGTTTGGTAAAAGATTTAACAGACCTTGGAAAAATTGTGGTGAAAACACAGAATGGAGTTCCTGTTTTCCTGAATGATGTAGGAACACTTAAATATGGAAACCTCGAAAGAAAAGGTATTCTAAGCTATACAGACAGAAAACGCAACTACTCCGAAAGTGTAGAAGGAATTGTACTTTTACTAAGAGGACAAAATCCGTCACAGGTACTGGAAGGTGTTCATCAGGCCATTGAGGAATTGAATAAAGAGACCCTTCCTCCGGGGGTAAAAATCCATCCTTTCCTGGATAGAACAGACCTTGTAAAAACAACACTTACCACTGTATCCCATACCCTTACAGAAGGAATTGTGCTGGTTATTATTGTACTTATTGTATTCCTTGGAAGCTGGAGAGGTGCATTATTGGTTGCTATTACCATTCCGCTTTCCTTATTATTTGCATTTATCTTAATGCATTTCACTAATATTCCTGCCAATCTCCTTTCACTCGGAGCCATCGATTTTGGGATTATTGTAGATGGTGCCATCGTCATGTTGGAAACTATCCTTAAGAAAAGAGAAGATAATGCAGAAGAAACCCTGGAAGAAAAAACAATTACCCAAAGAGTGATTGAGGTGGCCAAGCCTATATTCTTTTCCACCATTATTATCATTACTGCGTATCTCCCGTTATTCGCATTTGAAAGAGTGGAGAAAAAACTGTTTACCCCAATGGCGTTCACAGTAGGTTATGCCTTATTGGGAGCACTGGCAGTAGCATTACTTCTGATTCCGGGATTAGCCTATGTGATCTACCGTAAACCACAAAAAATATATCATAACAAATGGTTGGAAAAAATAAGTACTGCCTATGGAAAAAGAATAGAAAAGATCATGCAGACTCCTAAAAAAGTCATTATACCGGTCAGCATTGTATTATTATCTGCAGGAATACTTTCCTATACCGTAGGAAAAGACTTCCTTCCTGAGCTGGATGAAGGCTCTATATGGCTGCAGGTACAGCTGCCTCCCGGTATTTCTTTAGCCAAATCAAAAGAAATGAGTGATACCCTGCGTGCCCGAACACTGAAACACCAGGAAGTCACCTATATGATGATTCAGGCAGGCCGTAATGATGATGGTACTGACCCATGGACCGCTTCTCATTTTGAAGTATCTGTTGGTATAAAGCCTTACAGCGAATGGCCTTCGGGAAAAACTAAAGCAGATTTAATTAAAGAACTGGCTGCAGATTATAAAAATATGCCGGGATTCACGGTAGGTTTTTCACAACCTATGATTGACGGGGTTATGGATAAAATTTCCGGGGCTCACAGTGAACTGGTTGTAAAGGTATACGGAGAAGAATTCAAGGAAACCAGAAGGATTGCTGAAAATATAATGTCTACTTTGAATACCATCCCAGGTTCTGCTGACCTTGCCATCGATCAGGAACCTCCTTTACCTCAACTGCAAATTATTGCAGACAGGGATAAGATTGCTCAGTATGGTCTCAATGTGGCAGATGTAGCAGACCTTATTGAAGTTGCATTGGGAGGAAAAGCTATTTCCCAAATTTTTATCGGCAATAAAGTATATGATATTTCCTGCCGTTACACCGAAGACAGCCGCGACACTCCGGACAAAATAGGAAACCTGATGCTTACCTCAGCTTCCGGAGCCAAAATCCCACTGTCACAGGTAGCAGAAGTAAAATTAAGCACCGGTGAAAGTACCATTACCCGAGAAATGAATAAACGTCATCTCACCGTAAAACTGAATTTAAGAGGTACCGATCTTTCTTCTTTTCTGAAAAAAGCTCAGGATAAAATTGAAAAAGACATTCAATACGATCATGGAAAATACCAGGTCAAATGGGGCGGTCAGTTTGAAAACCAAAACAGGGCTTATTCCAGATTGGCATTTATTGTTCCGCTGGCATTAGCAATTATGTTTCTGCTATTGTATAGTGCATTTGGTGATTTCAGACAGGCCTTGGTGCTTATGTCTATCGTTCCATTGGCATTATTCGGTGGAATGCTGGCCCTCAATATACGCGGAATGTCTCTTAATGTGTCTTCTGCTGTCGGGTTTATTGCATTATTTGGGGTCGCCATTCAGAACGGGGTCATTATGATTTCCCACATCAACGACCTTCGTAAAAAAGGCTATGATTTGAAGCTTGCAGTCACCAAGGGAGCAAAAGATCGCTTCAGACCGGTAATGATGACGGCAACCGTTGCAGTAATCGGATTATTTCCAGCATCATTAGCTACAGGAATCGGTTCAGATGTACAACGGCCTCTGGCTACAGTGATCGTTTACGGATTGATGTTCTCTACTATTTTAACACTGTTTGTTCTGCCAGCTATTTATTATATGGCTGAACGCCGCAACGAAAAACAAAATTTAGAATCAGATGAAAATTAGAGCTCACTTTATCATACTATTTGCTGTATTATTCAGCATGACAGATATCGTAAAGGCACAGGAAAAAGAACTTATACGTTTTGAAGAATACCTGAGTCTTGTAGGAAAGAAAAATCTCAGCTATGCTGCCCAAAAATACAACGTAGGTATAGCCGAAGCATCGATCCAGACTGCAAGTATGTTTCCGGATCCCCAATTGGAAATGGAAACCACCAACAATGGGGTAAGAGAGAATATGGGGTATGTTTACGGAGCTTCTATCGGATGGACACTGGAGCTGGGAGGTAAAAGAAAAGCCAGAATAAATCTGGCCAGAAATCAATCTGAACTGAGCAAAATACAATTGCAGGATTTTTTCAGAAACCTCCGTGCCGATGCAGGTTTAGGGTATATCGATGCTTTAAAATCCAAAGCCCTTCTGGAAGTACAGCAGGACTCATACAAAAACATACTGCAACTGGCCAAGTCCGACAGCATCCGATACCGCCTAGGAACAATATCACTGGTTACGGCAAAACAGAGTAAATTGGAGGCAGCCTCCTTACTCAACGAAGTGTTTCAGGCTGAAAGTGCGGAGCTACAAGCATTAACCAATTTATCGGTATTTCTCAGTGACTACAAAATGACCGGCAGAGAGGTTACCGGAGATTTTAATGCTTTCAACAGAGATTTCAGTGTAGATGATCTGATCCTCCAGGCACTGAATGAAAGAACAGATTTATTAGCAGCCAGACAAAATACACAGATCACCCAAAGCCAAATCAACCTTGAAAAAGCCAACCGTGCCATAGACCTAGGCATCAGTGCCGGTGCAGAGCGACATACTGAAGCGATCAATGAAATAGCTCCTTCACCAACCGTAAATGCAGTAAAAATAGGACTTAGCATTCCTTTGAAATTTTCAAACAAAAGAAATGCGGGATTAAAAATAGCGGAAATGACCCATTCTCAGGCTGAGGTCGAGTACCAGCAGGTTGAGCAAAGCATACGGGCAGATGTGATGCAGGCTTATCAGCAATATACAGCCACTCAGAAGCAGGTAAAACAATTTCATAACGGAATGCTCACAGAAGCCAAAAATATATTGGAAGGGATTACGTACAGCTACAAAAGAGGGGAAAGTTCTATTCTGGAGGTTCTGAATGCCCAGAGAACCTACAACAGTATCAGGAAAGACTATTACCAGGCTCTTGCAGACAATGCCGCTGCTTTAATTGAACTTGAGCGGAAAGCCGGAATCTGGGATATTGAATTTTAGAAAATAAAACTGAGAACATTTTTCATCAAAAAACTATAAGACTACAGATTAATTCCATATTCCTTTTTTTTCTTTATCAAAAAAGCTCTGAGATCTATATGATTCCAGAGCTTTTTTACTTATTTCTTGTATTGAGATTCATAGGTACTGATCCAATCTTCAGGAGTCATTTTTTTACTCAGCTCAGCAATTAATTCAAAAGGAATATCTTCCACTTTTTTGAAGCGGACACATGATTTTCCCATATCCAGCTTTCTTCTGGAATATTTGGGATATTCTGAAACAAACCATTCCAAAAGTTCCGGTCTGGAATACAGCCCCATATGGTATAATGCTATAAAATTTTTCTGAGAAGCCAGATTAATGAAAGGTAAAGGGGTATTGGCTGCACAATGATAGCCGGCAGGATAAGTTTTCAAAGGGACAACCCAGCCTATCATTCCATAATTGGTGGCATCCTCAAAACCCTTTGGTAAGTTTGTATGAATACTATCAAAAAGCTTTTTGAAAGCCTCCTGTCTCTCTTCAGGAATCTTTGAAATATAATCTTCAATGGACTTAGATAAAATTTGCATTTTCAGTTCGTTTTTAAAGGATCAAATTAATAAAAAAAATTCATCTCAGGATAAAAAAATGGCAGTACATCACTATACTGCCATACAATTTATTTACATAAAAAAAACTTATTTCTTCACTGCCTTTACAGTAGATTGAGTTCCATCTTTAAAATAAAGGGTAACAAAATACAGCCCGGAGTTCAGCATACTTAGATTAAGCTCTTTTACAGGGCCCTCAATGGTATTCACAATTCTTCCTGACAGATCTACCACTGTGACAGATTTCACTTCTCTTGTATCTGATATATAGAGAATATCTTTAAAAGGGTTCGGATGAATTTCAGCTTTCTTGGTTACTTTATTCACTTCCGAAGTACTCAGCTGGGCATTTTCAACGGTAAAGTCATCTATATAGAAATTATAATCCAGACCTTCATTTACGGCTCCGGAAGTTCCATAAAATGCAAATACCGTATGGGCATTGGTATTGGCCGTTAAATTATAACTGTATTCATTCGATGTGTTGGAAGGACCGTTAGCCGTATTCCAGGTTTGTAATATCGTCCACGTTGTTCCATTGTCTTCAGAAACCATAAAATGTACAATATCATCGCCTCCCATTAAAGAAGTTGCAGTTCCGGAATACGTTGTAACTCCGTAGTTAAATTTCACTCTGTACCCGCCCGCTGAAAGATCGAATGGCACTGTTTTAAGCCAGCCCGTTCTATTGGTAGAATACAAATTCATATGGATGGACGGACCGTTAGCTGATGTATTTAAAAAATTACGCTGATCCCAATAGACTGTAGTTGCAGTAGGTCCTGTGGAAGGGCTTCCGCCAGAGATATTATTGGCCCAGCATGTTCCCGGAACGCTGCTGAAATTATTAGTATATGGAGGCACCAAAGCACCACAGAGCGTAGTAAATGATTTAAAGAATGACCATGCACTTTTACTCGTTGCAGTGCTGCAATTTGTTCTTACCCAATAATAATAGGTTGTACTTGGAGCTAAACTTCCCAATGTATAAGAGGTTCCTGTCACATCCGAATAAACAGGAACTGTAGCGCTGGTAGGAGTTGTGGGACTTGTACTGTAATAAATATCATGGCTTACCGCTTGTGTGCCGGCAGGAACCGTCCATGAAATATCCGCAGAACTTGAGGTAACCGTTCCTGTAGCAGATAATGTAGGCGCTACACAATCAGTATAAACATCTGCTGAGAAAGCAAAAATATTGGCTACACCGGCACTACTGGTTTTGGTTATTGTAATACTCTGAATAGGTTTAGCCTGGTTGGCTGCATCAATATTTAAAACAGCCTGATATAATCTTGGATTAGTAGAATTGGCATCCAGTGCATCTGAAGTTCTGAGAATTCTCCCAATCCCCTGAATTGCATAATTCATTCCTCCATACCAGTCTGTGATTCCTTGCCCGGTAAAAACCTGGGTCGTGTTGTCTGTAAAATTAACTGTCACATTTACTGTAGAGTTGCCACTTCCACTGGTCGAAAGCATGTATAATTTGAAAGCAGCCACAGGATTGGTAAATACCAGAGTCCCGGTATTTGCTCCTGCGGTATTACTGTTAATTCTTAAAGAATTATTTCCCGAATAATCTCCAAGCTGATAACTTAAACCCGGCGTTGAAGCCACTACTGAGTTTATAATCCCATTGGCAGGAAGACCATAGGTAAGTGGTGTACTGCTCGCAGTGAGTTGAAAATCCCTGGAGATAAAATTATAGGAAACTCCATCCACATCCATTGTGGTAGAAGCCATAGAAGGTCCTATCCCGTTGGCGATAACGTCAGCTGTATATCCGGACTGAACGGGCATAGGTTGAAAATTTTGAGCCATCATGAATGATGTCGAAAATAGAGCAATAGCAGGAAGTGCTCTCAAAAATAAATTTATTGTCATTTTATTCACATTTGAGCGGAAAATTAAGAAAAATATCAATATAAAAAGAATATTTTTATTGAATATTTAATTTAAAATTAATTTAATACTCATATTAATATTTAGACATTAATATGATACGCTTTTAAAACGGAGATTTGTAACATAATGAGACGCTTCTTCTTACCGCTTAATTTTATTATTGAGAAATTAAATCTTATTTTTGCCATACAAATTTTTTAAACAATGCCGAATATTTCAAACAGAGCACTGCACATGCCGCCATCGCCGGTAAGAAAACTAGTTCCTTTCGCATTACAAGCAAAACAAAAAGGGATAAAAGTATACCACCTTAATATCGGGCAGCCTGATATTGAAACTCCGGAAACAGCTTTAAATGCTTTAAAAAATATTGATTTAAAAGTATTGGAATATGCCCTTTCTGAAGGTAATATAGAATACAGAAAAGCCCTTACTGAATATTATCATTCATTAGGTTTTGCTGATTTGACACCTGAGAACTTCATTGTTACCAATGGTGGATCAGAAGCCCTTAATTTTGCTATTTCTACATTATGTGACGATGGTGATGAGGTGATTATTCCTGAACCTTATTATGCAAACTACAATGGTTTCACCAGTACATTTAATGTCAATGTAGTAGCAGTTCCTTCTACTATTGACACAGGTTTTGCCCTGCCTCCGGTAGAAGAATTTGAGAAAAAAATCACAGAAAAAACAAGAGCTATTGTCATCTGTAATCCTGGTAACCCAACAGGATACCTGTATACCCGTGAAGAGTTGCAAAAACTTGCAGAAATTGCTTTAAAATATGATATCGTAATCATCTCTGACGAAGTGTACAGAGAATATGTATATGACGGAAAGCAACAGATTTCAATGCTTGATTTCCCAGAATTGAGTGAGAACTGCATCATAATAGACTCGGAATCCAAACGTTATTCTATGTGTGGAGTAAGAATCGGATGTATGCTTACCCGTTCTTCAAAAATCCGTAATGCGGCAATGCTTTTTGCTCAGGCAAGACTAAGTCCTGTTCTTTTGGGACAGATTGCTGCCACTGCTGCACACCAGAACGATGGTGCTTATATTAGAGCGGTAAGAGAAGAATACACCCACAGAAGAAATGTATTGGTTGACCTGTTAAATGCTATTCCGGGGGTCATCTGCCCTAAACCGAGAGGAGCATTCTACTGTGTAGCTGAACTTCCGGTAGATGATACCGAAAAGTTTGCTCAATGGTTACTGGAAAAATATTCATTGAATAACGAAACCATTATGGTAGCTCCTGCCGGTGGATTCTACAGCAATCCTGAACTGGGTAAAAAACAGGTAAGAATTGCTTATGTTCTGAAAGAAGAAGATTTAAAGAGAAGTGCTGAAATCCTTAAAGAAGCTCTAAAAAAGTACAGAGAAGAATTTAGCCTATAAATTATAATATGATGCCGACAACAAAAAATATACATCTGAAAATACTGTTTTCGATCTTTTTGCTGTCGGCATTTTTTTCTTGTGACAAAAAGGAATCGGTACAAACAGCCCATAAAGATCCTTACGAGATTACATCTATCAGTATATCCAATATCGGAGGAAACCTTGGCTATTACAGAATTATAAAAGTCACCAAAGATTCTATCACCGTGGAAAAAGGAACAACCTCCACTCAAAATCACAAAAAATGGCATTCAGCTATCAATGCCAGCACCTGGAAACAGCTTACCTCATCCATCCATATGGTGGATCTTGATCATATAAAGAGTTCTCCAAGCCAGCAATCTGTAGACGGTATAGATGAAACTTTCCAGATCCGAACTCCGAAAAAGTCACATATTTATGTTAATTCTTATGTTGATACTGTACATTACAAACAATTTCAACAACTTAAAGAACATATAGACCACATTCTGCCAAAAGAATACAAATAAAACATGCAAGAAAATTTTTCCTTACAGCCTTACAACACATTTGGAGTTGACGCCAACGCTAAATATTTTACTGAAGTCAGCAATACCGAAGAATTAAAAGCAGCGCTCAGCTACTCAACATCTCAGTCTCTTCCACTTCTTTTTTTGGGAGGCGGAAGTAATATTTTACTGACCAAAGATTTTGACGGCCTTGCTATTAAACTTAATTTAAAAGGAATATCCGAAGAAAACTTCAGTGATAATGAAGTACTTATCACAGCCAAAGCTGGTGAAAACTGGCATGAATTCGTGATGTATTGCTTACATAAAAATTATGGTGGACTAGAAAACCTCTCTTTAATTCCCGGAAATGTAGGAACTTCTCCCATGCAGAACATCGGTGCTTATGGAACGGAAATTAAAGATATTTTTGTTAGCTGTCAGGTATTGGATCTGGAAGACCTTGAAGTTAAAACATTCAACCTTGAACAATGCCGATTCGGATACAGGGATTCTATTTTTAAGCAGGAAGGAAAAGGCAGATATGTTATTCTGGAAGTCACTTTTAAACTGACCCGGAAAGAACATCATGTAAAAACAGAATACGGAGCGATTACCTCTGAACTGAAACATCTGGGCATTGAAAACCCCACTATCCAGGATGTATCTCAAGCAGTAATCAATATCAGACAAAGCAAGCTGCCGGATCCTAAAGAAATCGGGAACGCCGGAAGTTTTTTCAAAAACCCTACAATTCCTTTGGTCCAGTTTGAAGCTTTACAGCAAAAGTTTGAAAACATTCAGGGATACCCTAATGGAGACATGGTAAAGGTTCCTGCCGGATGGCTGATCGAACAATGCGGATGGAAAGGGAAACAGATTGGGAATGTAGCCTCACACAAGCTCCAGTCATTAGTAATCATCAACGCAACAGGAAACGCAAGCGGAAAAGAAATTTTTGACTTCTCCACAGACATTATCAATTCCGTGAAAGAGAAGTTTGGGATAGAACTTGAACGGGAAGTGAATATCATTTAATTAAAATACAAGGGCTGCTTCAATATTGAAACAGCCTTTAATTTTTACCGTCTTCTCAATGCATCATCTTATGTACGAGTATAAAACAGCAACTTATCCTGAAGTAGTTCACATCCATTTTCCATAAAATCATTATTTTAGCTAAAAATAAAGACACAATATGAAAATAGCGATTCTGGGAGCCGGAAATATGGGACTATCTTTTTCAAAATCTTTTTTGAAGTACGAACTGATCAAACCTGAACACCTTCATCTGATCATCCGAAATCCATCTAAAGTAGCTAAAATAGCTGAGGACTTTCCCAAGTCTATCATTTCAACTTTCAGCGAGGTTAAAGAACTGGATGCAGACCTGGTTATTATCGCTGTAAAACCTCAGGATTTTCAGCTTGTTGCTCAAAATATCCAGTTTACATTAAAGGAAAACCAGATGGTTTTATCCATTATGGCAGGAATCAATATCGATAAAATCCAAAAATCACTTAATCATCCGCTTGTGGTAAGAGCTATGCCTAACTCTCCTACTCTTTTGGGTATGGGAATTACGGGCTATACTGCTGCAGACGGAATTTCTTTCAGCCAGCTGATCAATATTGAAAGACTGCTCAACAGTACCGGCCGCTCTGTCTATCTGGAAAACGAGGATCTTTTGGATGGTGTTACTGCATTATCAGGAAGTGGACCGGCTTACTTCTACTATATCATTGACGCCATGATTAAAGCGGGAATTGAAATGGGAATTGAAGAAAACCTTTCCAAGCTTTTTGTCAAACAAACGATGCTGGGGGCTTACCACCTGATCAACAATTCTGAAAAAAGCCTTGAAGAGCTGATAAAAGATGTCGCATCCAAAGGTGGAACTACAGAAGCTGCATTAAAGACATTTGAAGAAAACAGCTTTAAAGACATTTTAAAACAGGGAATTCTAAATGCTGAAAAGCGGGCTAAAGAGCTCAACAACTAAGCTTTTTCTCTACAAATATCCTGATCTGCCAGCCCAAATACACCCCGAAAGTATTCAGGAGGATATCATCTACCTCAAATATTCCCATTCTGGTAAAGTATTGGAGCGCTTCTACAATAACAATAGCTGAAATGAAAGCAATACACAATGTTTTCAAATCCTTAAGCCTCGGAAAAATCCAACCCAGAAAACCAAAAGGAATAAACATAATAATATTTCCTAAGACAATAATCACAATATCTTTCCATCCATCTGCAGTCTGAATAAATTTAATCGTAGAAAAAATAGGTTTTACGGTGATCAGGTTATCTTCATACTGATATCTGCCCATCCCCAAAAACATCAGGTAAAGCAAAAATAAGGTATAGGGAATAATTGCAATTTTGTATACTTTCTTTAACATCAGGTGCTAAGATATTCATTTCAAAAACATTAAATTTGTATATTAAAATAAATTAATGAAATACGTTTTACTTACACTTATTTCAGCAATGCTGCTGTCGGTTTCGTGGCCTACTTATGGAGTTCCTTTTTTTATATTTTTCGCCCTTGTTCCTCTCCTGATGATGGAACATGGAATTTCAAAATTCTCCAGCTATAAAAGAAAAAGCTGGATGGTTTTCGGACTTTCCTATCTGTGTTTTATCATCTGGAATATCGTCACTACAGGATGGTTATATGGCTCTAAAAATCCGGATGGAAGCCATTCTATGATGGCTGTTGTATTCCCTGTTTTGGTCAATTCACTTTTATATTCTTTGGTTTTCCAATGTTATCATTGGTACAAAAATGCCCAGGGAACGTATTGGGGCTTAGGATTTCTGATCGCCATCTGGATGAGTTTTGAAAAATTCCATCTGGGTTGGGAACTGACGTGGCCATGGTTGAATTTAGGAAATGTATTTTCTGAATATCCCAAGCTTATCCAATGGTATGATACCCTGGGAGCTACAGGAGGAAGTTTCTGGATCTTACTGATCAACGTTTTAATTTTCTATACCCTGAGAACCTGGGAAGCCGGAAGAAAGAGAAAAGATCTGATTAAAAACTCTTCAATTGTAACGGCATTAATTGCTGTTCCAATGATTATTTCATTAATCAAATACAACAGCTTTAATGAAAAACCATCCGGACAGGTGAATGTACTGATGCTGCAGCCTGATCTTGATCCGTACATGGAAAAATACTCAAAAGACAGTCTTACCATTGAAAATGACCTGCTGAAGCTGGCTGAAAATAATTCAAAAGGAAAAATTGATTATTTCATTGCTCCGGAAACAGCCATTCCGGGAAGAGGTTCAATTTCAGAAACCGGTTTTGAAAAGAGTTTACTGCTAAACAATATCAAAGACTTTTTAGTAAAACATCCCGGATCTGTTTTTGCTACGGGAATTTCTTCACACCGCTTTTATTTTGATCCGTTACAAGCGCCAAAAGAAGCTTACCAGATCAATTCCGGAGTTTGGGTGACGAGTTACAATACGGCCATTCAGCTAGCTCCCCATCAGAAAACACAGGTTTACCATAAGGGAAAACTTGTTCCGGGAGTTGAAATCTTTCCTTATATGAGCGTTCTTAAACCTTTATTGGGAGATGCTATGCTCAATCTGGGTGGTACAGTAGCTTCCTTAAGCACAGATAAAGAAAGGCTTGCTTTTTCAAACCCTTACAATAAGGGAAAAATAGCTCCTATCATTTGCTATGAAAGCATTTATGGTGAATTTGTTACTGATTATGTAAAAAAGGGAGCCAATTTCTTAGGGATCATGACCAATGATTCCTGGTGGGGAGTTTCAGAAGGACACAAACAACTTTTATCTTACGCCAGATTAAGAGCTATTGAAACAAGACGAGAAATTGCCCGTGCAGCCAATAGTGGAATTTCCGCACATATTGATGCCAAAGGAGAAGTTGTAGCCGATACTTTTTATGGTGATCAGACTACTTTATTTGCTAAGGTAAATCTTTATGATACGATGACTTTCTATACAAGAGCCGGAGATCTTCTTTCAAGGTTTTCAATCTTTGCCTTAGGTTTCCTGCTATTTTATTTTCTGATTAAAAGGTTCCAGAACAGAGCAAAGAAAGGATAGTTGTTATAGAATGATTGAACCTATTAGAGCATAAGCCCAAATGAAGGAAAAAATATTCAGATACAGATATTCTATCATTTTTCTATTTTATTGTATAATGGTATCTTATCTAAGTAAAAATGCAACGCTCATATTTGAGTGGAAAGTCATTATACAGGATTTTGCGGTTTATCATGACTATTATTATCTAGGGAAGCCCTCAAGCTACATGCCTCCTCTATATCCCTACTATTTACTTTTGATACAAAGTATATTTAAAATCCCTCAATGGATAATGATATCCTGTATTTTACAGTCTGTTATTTTATTTTTTTCAGTTTTATCACTTGTCCAAAATTTCGAAGAAAATGACAAGAATAAGAATAATTATTTCATTGCTTTTGCGTGTATTATTTTCTTTCCCCCTATCCTTCTTGGCAGTACAAAAATTAGTTCTTTTGCGCTAACAGTTTCAATATTCAGCGTTTTCTTTGCTCTAATATTAAAATTATCAAAAAAAATCACTCTCAAAAATATAGTGTTGGTTTCAATCGTATCAATACTGGGATTATATATTCGGTATGAATTTTTATTCTTAATGATTATCTCAACAATCGTACTCATATTGTATAAAAAATTAAAGTACTACAGCCTCCTGATTCTGTTCGCATTCATATTGATCACATACCTTCCCTGGTGTATAAGAAATTATGAAAAAATAGGAACTTTTCATTACTCAACTTCTTTAAGTTATAATTTTGCTAAAGGAAATCATGAAAAATATGATATTTTCTCAAGCGGTAATTTCCCCTATGATCCGTCAAAAAAAATAATATTAACGGATGAGTATCTTCGCGCTAATTATGAAAATGAAAAGCAAATAGATAGCTATCTCAATCAACTCAACAAGAATTTTATTGCATCACATCCTAAACTGTTTATTGAGAATAGTTTTAAAAAAATTGGAATTAATTTTTTGAATTACTATCCGGGGAACTATAATTTTTCAGGCAATACAGTCCCCTATTTATACAGTATTAGTTTATTAATTTTCAATCTGCTGTTAATTTATATATTATTTCAAAAGCTAAAATCAAGCTTTACATTTCAAGCAGCATTTCTTGGGATATTATTTATATTTTACCTACTGTTTTATTCAGTAGCCCCTTTACCAAGATATTTTTTATTCTATTTCCCTTTATTCTTTCTTTTTGTATTTCAATACTTCAGTTGTAAAATACAATCAGTTCTATTGAAAAGAAATAATATAAATTCTTTCCGACGGTAACTTAATTTAAATAACAAAACACTGTTTTAACAATAAAAAAATATTCTATATAAATGATTTTAAGGAGTTATATTTCCTCATGAATGTTACAGGTTATATAGAATTATAAAAAAAGAGAAAAGCCAGCTGGACGTCTGGCTTTTCTCATTGATAGAAGATAGAATGATTCAATTACTTAATCGTAAGTTTCTTGGTGGTTATTTCGTTTTTTATCTTCAGTTTTAATACATAAATTCCTTTTGGTAAGTGAGAGATATTAATAGACTGGTCACTGTTCAAAGTAATATTCAGCTTTTTCCCATCCATTGAAAACATTTCAGCTTCAGAAACCTTTTCTCCTTTGATATATACTTTCTCAGAAGCAGGGTTCGGATATACTACAAGCTGCTGTCTTGCCATCGTATCACGCGTTCCTAATGTACTGTTTTCTGCAGAAGAATTAGAATAGGTTTTTGATGCATCTATTGCCTTGACGCTCCAGTACACATTCTGAACAGAAGGATCCAGCTCCAGAAACCATGATGGTGTTGTCACTATATATTTGGCAATATCTGTTGCTCCCGGCGTTGATCCAACATTGATTTCATATCGTAAAGCATTGACAGGTGTTTTATCATCTGTAGCCCCACTCCACGCAAAATTAAACCTGTTTCCGTTTCTTGTCAGATTCAGATTCGTGGGAGGTGTAGGCTTTGCATTGGTTTCCGTAGATGTATTTTTAAAAATCTTCGTCAGGGAGGGCATATCAGAATTTGACCAGTCGAATCCGCTCAACAAAATATCCAGATGGTGATCATTATTAAAATCAAACAGCTGAACAACTCCGGGACCTCCCAGGTTATATATTCCCGTAGTGGTTCCTTCAGTAAAGTTTTGAGTATTTGGATTATACAGATAGGTCTTTACCGCTGCATCATTATCGTTCCCGGCAATTATAAAATCATAATAACCGTCATTGTTTAAGTCTCCAATGCTTATAGAGGCATCGGAAATATCAGGCAGACTAAGCTGATGAGTCGTTAGGGCACCCGTACCGTCATTCATTAAGACAGCAAAATATCCGTTATCACTATCATCTTTTCCCGCCACAAGAATATCCTGGAAACCATCAGCATTAAAGTCTGCAAAATCTATCTTTCCGCTTGTCAGAGGTTCAAAATCCTGGGTGAAGGTCAAAACTCCGGACTGATTCATGTATACCCTGGAGATGGGGGCTCCATTAATATCAGATCCAATGATGACAAGATCTAAAAGCTGATCATTATTAAGATCAACCATTTTAAAGCTACCGTTCTGAGTTCCATCTACCCAGTTTTCAGTCATGTCAAAACCAGCTCCTGTATTCCGGTAAAAATCCAGGCTGTTTCTAAAACCTCCCCCATGGGAGTATTGAGTTCCATTAAGTGCATAATCCTGTCTTCCGTCGTGATTAAAATCAAAAACTTCTAGAGATCCATAAATTTTTCCCGAGAGGTTTTCTTCTTTTACAAAACCTGTTCCCGTATTCCTGAATCTGTATTGTTTATAATTAACCACATCCATATAGCTAAGTCCTGTAGAGACAATATCCAGCAGTCCGTCATTGTTAAAATCAATAAACTTGATATCTCCCAAATGCGTGGGCCCTACACCAAGCCCCGCATAAGAAGACAATCCTGAGCCACTATTCTTATAAACTTCGTTATAAGTCATATCTGCTGTTCCATCTCCGTCTGAATCTATAGCTCCATTGAATACAATATCCATAGTCCCGTTATTATCAATATCAGCGATATCCGCTGCTGAATAATAAAAATTGTTCATCCCCGTCTGTATTTCAGTGAAATTCTGAGCAGCTAAACAAATCGGCACCATAGACAACAGAATATAAATTCTCTTCATGTTATTTTTATTTAGATTAATTAAAAACAAAGATAGGCTATTAAATTATTTTCTGTAAAGAAACGTTGCATGAAATATATCAGGCCTGCTCTACCACCCAATTCCGGCAATTCGGCTATTTTAAAATCAATATTATTAATCAGTAAGTTATTTACAAATATTTTCCAAAAGATTTGTCTATCTAAAAAATTCTTCGTTATTTTGCACTCTCAAATATTATACAAATAAGAACATCGAGATATGTCAAGAATTTGCCAAATAACAGGAAAGCGTGCAATGGTTGGTAACAACGTTTCTCACGCTAATAACAAAACGAAGCGTCGTTTTGAAATTAACTTATTGGAGAAGAAGTTTTACCTTCCGGAGCAAGATAAGCACGTAACACTGAAAGTATCAGCTCATGGATTGAGAGTGATTAACAAGATTGGAATCGAAGAAGCTATTGAAAGAGCTACTAGAAACGGATTGATTAAAAAGAATTAATACATCATGGCAAAAAAAGGAAACAGAGTTCAAGTAATCCTTGAATGTACAGAGCACAAAGAGAGCGGTATGCCAGGAATGTCTAGATACATTTCTACAAAAAATAAAAAGAACACTACAGAAAGATTGGAATTGAAAAAATACAATCCTGTTCTTAAGAGATCTACCCTTCACAAAGAAATCAAGTAATTTATAAATATAATTTACAATGGCAAAGAAAGTAGTAGCAACCCTACAAAGCGGTCAGTCTAAAAAAATGACTAAAGTGGTGAAAATGACTAAGTCTTCTAAATCAGGAGCTTACGTTTTCGAAGAAAAAGTAATGAATGCAGACGAAGTTGATGGTTATTTGAAAAAATAATCAAGACTTTATTTACAATATAAAAAACTACTCAGATTTTGGGTAGTTTTTTTGTTATCTTTGTTCACCAGATTATTAATCAATAAAATATGAAAAAGATTCTTGTTCTGTTTTGCACAGCAATTTTTCTATTTTCATTCAGTCAGAAAACTATGAATACCTTAGAATATAAAAGTTCTCCAAAAGTTTTCAACATAAAAGGATTGTCACAAGCAGTAAGTATTGATTGTGGAACTTCTAAAATGGTTTTATTGTCTGGGCAGGTTCCCCTTGATACAGATGGAAACCTGATAGGGAACAATGTAGAGGAGCAAACACAGCAGATATTCAAAAATATAGACTACGTTCTGAAAGAATATGGAGGAACAACGAAAGACATTATAAAACTAGGGATATTTATTACAGATATTTCTAAAACACCGGATTTCAGAAAAGTCAGGGATGCCTATGTCAATCTTCAAAATCCTCCGGTAAGCAGTCTTGTAGAAGTAAGTGGTCTGTTCAGAAATGATGTGTTTATAGAAGTAGAGGCCACAGCAGTTATTAAAAAATAAATAAGAATAAACTAAAACTATGAGTTGGTTTAAAAATATTTTCAAAAAGGAAGAAAAAGAAACCTTAGATAAAGGATTGGAAAAATCCAGCCAGGGATTCTTTGAAAAAATGACGAAAGCCGTAGTCGGTAAAAGTAAAGTAGATGATGAAGTACTGGATAATCTTGAAGAAATACTGATTGCATCTGATGTAGGTGCTTCTACTACCATTAAGATTATAGGAAGAATTGAAGAGCGTGTTGCCAGAGACAAATATGTTAGCGTAAACGAATTAGATAAAATTCTTCGTGATGAAATTTCAGGACTGCTTCTTGAAAACCCTCACGCCGGAACCGGAAATATCGACGCCTCCAAAAAGCCATATGTTATTATGGTGGTAGGAGTAAACGGCGTAGGGAAAACAACGACTATCGGAAAGCTTGCCCACCAATTCAAATCAGAAGGTAAAAAGGTAGTTTTAGGGGCTGCAGATACCTTCAGAGCGGCAGCTGTAGATCAGCTTACTATCTGGAGTGAAAGAGTGGGTGTTCCTATCGTAAAACAAGGGATGGGTTCCGACCCTGCTTCTGTAGCATTTGATACTGTACAAAGCGCTGTAGCGCAAAATGCAGATATTGCTATTATAGATACTGCCGGAAGACTTCACAATAAAATAAATCTGATGAATGAGCTTTCCAAGATCAAAAGAGTTATGCAAAAGGTTATTCCTGATGCTCCCCATGAAATTCTGCTGGTTCTTGACGGTTCTACAGGACAGAATGCATTTGAACAGGCGAAACAATTTACAGCAGCCACTGAAGTCAATGCATTAGCGGTCACCAAATTAGACGGAACAGCTAAAGGTGGAGTTGTTATCGGTATCTCAGATCAATTCCAGATTCCTGTAAAATATATAGGCGTAGGTGAAAAAATGCAGGATTTACAGCTTTTTAATGGTACGGAATTTGTAGACTCATTCTTCAAGAAAAGATGATTTATATCATGTTTTCCCTTATATTAGTACACAAATTATTTTTTAAATATTAACAATAAAAAATTTACAACTATGGGAATAATAACATGGATTTTATTCGGTCTTATTGCAGGAGCTATCGCTAAAATGATCATGCCAGGTACTCAAGGTGGAGGATGGCTAATCACTATTATCCTGGGAATTCTGGGAGCCTTTTTAGGAGGAGCTATAGGAGTTTATATTTTACATTGGGGAGATATTGCCTCATTTTGGAATCCAAGAAGCTGGATCCTATCTATTGGAGGAGCTTTAATCATTCTCTGGATTTATGGAATGGCCACAAAGAAAAGCTAATATTTAGCCAATACTTATTATAAAAAAATAAAATCCCGGATCTGAAATCAGATCCGGGATTTTGTTTACAATATAATTTAGTTAGTCGATTCTAATCTCGTAAGGCATTGCCATCTTTACATCAGCCTGAAGCTTTTTGTCAGTAATCTGCTGTAAGATTTCATAATTGGCTTTTCCTATCTTATTTTTAATCAATTTTGCAGAAACATCTTCTTCATTCAGATCATTAAATATCTGTTCGAAAGGAGACATTCTTTTAGGAAATGAATCTACATGGTAAGATTTCAATCCTGCTTTCTGTGCAGCAAACTTTATGGCATCATTAAGGGTTCCCAAATCATCTACCAGACCAATCTGCTTAGCACGTACCCCACTCCATACTCTACCACCACCGATATTATCAATCTGCTCAAAAGTCTGTTTTCTGTTTTGCGTTACAAAATGCACGAACCTTTTATAGGTACCCTCTACACCCCTTGTCATCATATTCACTCCATAAGGTGTCACTCCGTTCAGCCCGGAATAATACATAGAGTTGGCATTGGTAGCGACAACGTCTGCACGAATTCCGTTTTTATTGGCAATATCTTTAAAATAAGGAATCACTCCAAAAACACCAATTGAACCGGTAAGTGTATTAGGCTCTGAATAGATTTTATCCGCAGCCATTGCCACATAATATCCTCCGGAAGCCGCATAGTCCCCAAAAGAAACAATCAAAGGCTTTTTCTTTTTCAGCTGCTGAAGTTCAAATAAAATCTCATCCGACGCATTAGCACTTCCTCCAGGAGAATTGATTCTCAAAACAACCGCCTTCACCTTCTCATCATCCTGAAGTTTTTTGATGTATTTTACATATTTATCAGCATAGATATCATTATATCCATCACCATTGTTAATAGATCCGGAAGCATATAATACCGCTACTTTTTCTCCCGACTTATCATCATCTGCATAAGAGCTTATATAATTAGCCAATGAAACTTTATTTAGCTTTTCATTGTCTTTCAGGCTTAGCTTCGACTTGATCATACCTTCATATTCTGTCTTTTGAACAAGTTTATCCGCAAGCTTGTATTTTAATCCCAATTCAGGAATCATTCCGTATAAGCTGTCTACAACCATTTTAAACTGAGCAGTATCAATTTTTCTTGAAACAGCCATTTTATTGGATGTATTTTTCCAAAGGTCATTCAAAAGCGTACTTAGCTGCTCTTTGTTCTCCGGAGAAATATCATTCCGTAAAAAAGGCTCTACTGCCGATTTAAATTTACCATGACGTATTACTTCAATACCAATCCCATACTTATCAGCAAAATCTTTAAAGAAAGTAACTTCTGTAGACAATCCTTTCAACTCAATACCACCCGCTGGATTCAAATAATACTGATCAGCTACTGATCCCAGATAATAGGAAGATTGTGAAACCCCGTTTCCATAAGCATACACAAACTTTCCACTTTTCTTAAAATCTTCAATAGCATTTCTGATATCATCAATCTGGGTCAGCCCGGCATTTAAATCATCCACTTCAATACTAATCCCTTTAATATTATCATCCGTTTTTGCTTTATTGATTGCTTCCAACGCATCATACAGAAGAACACTCTTGTTCTGGTTGCTAATTCCGAACAATCCACCTTCCTCTTCAGTAGGGCTGTCTATGATATGTGTTTTTAAATTAATCGTAAGAACCGAGTTCTTTTTTACCGTCACAGACTTATCATTCCCCATAGAACTGAACACAAGCATCATAATGAAAAAGATGAAAAATAAAGCGCAAAGTATCACAATTGCAACTATATTTGCCAAAACATTTTTAAAGAAACTTCTCATAAATCAATCAATTTTTTTTAATATGTCGCAGCAAAAGGTGATTTTGTTACTAGGAAGTAACCTTGGAGAGCAAAAAAAAAATTTAGAGCTTGCCTTACAGAAAATTAGCGAAGGTGGAAATAACATTTCACAAATTAGCGAATTTTTAATGTCTGAACCCGTAGAATTTGCCAGTTCCAATATTTTTTGTAATATTGCAGCAATAATATTCACTCATCTTTCACCAATTCAACTGCTTGATTTTATTAAAGATATTGAAGTTGAAATGGGAAGAATTAATGATTCAAAAGTATCTGGAGGCTATGCTGATAGAATAATAGATATTGATATCATTACATATAATGAATTAAATTTTATATCAGAAAGATTAGAAATCCCTCATAAAAAACATCTTTTTGAAAGGGAATTTTCCAGAGTATTATTAAAAGATTTTATTTAAAACATAAAACATACTGTATGAAATTAGGTTTATTATTATTGGCTACACTGCCAATTGCAGCTTATGCGCAAAACAACAGTACTACAGTTAATTCTTCAACTGAGTACCCTAATACTTTTTCTTCAGGTTCCGCTAACGTACAACCATTCGACAACAAATCCAGACGATTCAATGACTGGTCAATTTCTGTGGGTGGAGGTGCTGCATTTATGGTCCACTCGGATCTTAAATCAATCAATAAGGACAAAACGAACTGGGGTTACAATGCTTACGTAAGCGTAGATAAGCAAATTTCTCATACTTTCGCTTTAAGCGTAATGTATATGAGAGGAGAAACTAAGCAAACAGGCCAGCTTCCAGGGGCAGCAGGTCAGTTAGCAGGTGTAGGTACCGCTACAACTCAATTTGATCAAATATCTTTATTAGGGGATATCAACTTCTCAAATTTATTAAGAAGAACTGATAATCATTCTCCTTACAGATGGGCATTCCATGGATATTTAGGACTTGGAGTTCAAGGATTCAGAACCTCATTGCATGACAATGATGAATTCAGATGGAGCAATAGCCCCAAAAGAGTTCCTCTATTTATCAAACAGGATATTGACATCAACTCTATCTTCTATCAAGGAGGTGTAGGGGTAAAATACAATGTTTCAAAACTTATTGATATTGAAGCAAGAACTATGTACCTCATTAGTGGTGATGATGAATTTGACGGTGGCGGATGGGCTGATGCCAATGATTATGATCCAGCGTCAAAAAATTCAAAATACAACATGATTAATCCGAAAAGATCTGATAATGCATGGACAGTTAGTTTAGGAGTGTCTTTCAAACTAGGAAAGCATGCTTCTCACTTAGCATGGCATGATCCACTTCAGGAAGGTTATTACAGACTTAATGTTTTAGAAAACGCTACAAATGATCTTGTGGTATGTGAAAAAGGAGATGCTGATAATGACGGAGTATGTGACGATTGGGACAGACAACTTGATACTCCTGCAGGAGCAAGAGTAGATGGTGCTGGTGTTGCTCTAGACATGGACCTTGACGGAGTTATAGATTTATATGATAAATGCGTAACGGTTCCCGGACCTGTAGAAAACAACGGATGCCCAACAAAATAAGGTAAGCGATTTATCAAAAAAAAATATCAAATAATAATACACGATGAAATTTAATTTAGCAATTGCTGCATTAGCACTGGCAATCCCCACTGCTATATATGCGCAAGACAGCATTGCAGTTTCTAATGGAACGTATCCCAATACATTCTCTTCAGGATCTGCTAATGTTTCCCCATTTACCAACCAATCTAAGAGATTTAATGACTGGTCGATTTCAGTAGGTGCAGGTGTTCCTCTCCTTCAATCGGCAGATTTGACATCTATTAAGAATGGAAATGGTAAAAACCTTTTTGGATACTCAGCTTATGTAAGTATCGATAAAGCCATTACTCATGCTTTTGGTATCAATCTACAGTATGACAGAGGAGAAACGAGACAAGGTTGGTTCAATACTAAAGATGCTGCTCCTGATGCTACGGCTGTAGGTGCAAGAACTCAGTATGATGCAATCTCTATCTTGGGAGATGTTAACTTCTCTAACCTTTTAAGAAGAGTAGATAACCATTCTACATACAGATGGGCGCTTCATGGATATGCAGGGATAGGTACTATTGCCTACAGAGCATATCAGAAAGACAGCAAAGGACAGAGATTGATGACGGAAGTAAAACCTTTCAAACTAGGTTCTATGTTTATGCAGGCTGGTGCCGGTCTTAAATTTAAAGTAAACAGAAGAATTGATCTTGAAGGTAGATTAATGTATGTTGTTACCGGTGATGATGAATTTGACGGTGGCGGAGATGCATACAGCGCTATCAACAAGCGTTCTGAGCAGGTTTCAGATAATTTCTTCAACGCTACTTTAGGACTTTCCATCAAGTTAGGAAAACATGATTCTCACTTAATGTGGCATGACCCACTTCAGGAAATCTATTACAAGCTTGATGTTCTGGCTAACAAAAACCAGGATATTGAAGTATGTAAAAAAGGCGATGCTGATAATGACGGTGTATGCGATGACTGGGACAGACAACTTGACACTCCTGCAGGAGCGAGAGTAGATGGTGCAGGTGTTGCTCTTGACACAGATTTAGATGGCGTTATTGACCTTTACGATAAGTGTGTAACTGTTCCAGGACCTGTGGAAAACAACGGCTGCCCGATCAAAAAAGATAACAATCAAACCGCAGTAGAAGTAGAGAAATCACTTAAAGATATCTACTTTAATTTCAATAAAGCTACAATCAGACCTGAATCTAACAGTAAATTAGATCTTGCTGCTTCAATTATCAAAGAAAACGGAGGTAATTATTTACTGACTGGTCACACAGATAGCAAAGGAAATGCAGCTTATAATCTAAGACTGTCTAAAGAAAGAGCTGCTGCAGTAGTTGGTGCTCTTGAAAACAGAGGTATCAGTCAAAATGTACTGAAATCAAAAGGGGTAGGTTCTGCCGAAGCTACAATCCCTGCATCAGCTTCTGATGCTGAGAGATTAGCAGACAGAAAAGTTACTGTAAAATTCATAGAAGCTTCTGAATGGAATTCTATCCAAAAGAAAGATTATGAAGATGCTCCTGTAAAAAAATCAGTAAAAAAAGTTACTGCTAAGAAAAAGAAAAAATAATTTTTTATAACAACTAAAAACCGAAAAGAATTCTTCTTTTCGGTTTTTTTTTCCAATTACGATTTTTTTTACTTATCTTTATATCATTTTCAGGGCTAAAACTCTGGTATTTGCAAATAATAATTAGGTAATTTTTAAGCAATATAGAAAAAAATTAATATAAAATTAGTTTTCAATAAATAAAATCATTTAAAATAACTTAACTTAAAAAAATAACACTATGAAATTAAGTTTAGCAATTGTTGCATTGGCACTAGCTATACCAGGCGCCAACTATGCACAAGACTCAACGGCAGTTTCAACAGGAACGTATCCTAATACATTTTCTTCAGGATCTGCTAATGTTTCCCCATTTACTAATCAATCGAAGAGATTCAATGATTGGTCAATTTCCGTGGGTGCGGGTGTTCCTCTCCTTCAATCAGCAGATTTGACATCTATTAAGAATGGAAATGGTAAAAACCTTTTCGGATACTCAGCTTATGTAAGTATCGATAAAGCCATTACTCATGCTTTTGGTATCAATCTACAGTATGACAGAGGAGAAACGAGACAGGGTTGGTTCAATACTAAAGATGCTGCTCCTGATGCTACGGCTGTAGGTGCAAGAACTCAGTATGATGCAATCTCTATCTTGGGAGATATTAACTTCTCTAACCTTTTAAGAAGAGTAGATAACCATTCTACATACAGATGGGCTCTTCACGGATATGCAGGGGTAGGTACTATTGCCTACAGAGCATATCAGAAAGACAGCAAAGGACAGAGATTAATGACAGAAGTAAAACCTTTCAAACTAGGTTCTATGTTTATGCAGGCTGGTGCCGGTCTTAAATTTAAAGTAAACAGAAGAATTGATCTTGAAGGTAGATTGATGTATGTTGTTACCGGTGATGATGAATTTGACGGTGGCGGAGATGCATACAGCGCTATCAACAAGCGTTCTGAGCAGGTTTCAGATAATTTCTTCAACGCTACTTTAGGACTTTCCATCAAGTTAGGAAAACACGAATCTCACTTAATGTGGCATGACCCACTTCAGGAAATCTATTACAAACTTGACGTTCTGGCTAACAAAAACCAGGATATTGAAGTATGTAAAAAAGGTGATGCTGATAATGATGGTGTATGCGACGACTGGGACAGACAACTTGACACTCCTGCAGGAGCGAGAGTGGATGGTGCAGGTGTTGCTCTTGACACAGATTTAGATGGTGTTATTGACCTTTACGATAAGTGTGTAACTGTTCCAGGACCTGTGGAAAACAACGGTTGTCCTACAACTACTACAGGACCAGTAATAGAAACTGAAACTAAATTGGAAGGTATTGAGTTTGACTTAAATTCTGACAGAATTTTACCATCAAATACTCCAATCTTAAATAATGCTGTTAATTATATCAATTCTTCAAATGGTTCTTACAGTGTAATTGGTGCTACTGATACAAGAGGTACTGACGCTTATAACCAAAAATTATCTCAAAGAAGAGCTAATAATGTGAAGAACTATCTGATTAAAAACGGAGTTCAAAATGGTAAACTTAATGCAGTAGGAAAAGGTGAAAAAGACCTTAAATACCCTGAGTGTGAGCCAGCTACAAAATGCCCTGAATGGAAAAACAGAGCAAACAGAAGAGTATACTTCGAAGCTAAATAATAAACTTATTAAGTATTATATAAAAGTCACGCATTGCGTGGCTTTTTTTGTTATAATACTTTCCTTATTTTTACCCTATGATTTCTCCACAAGATTTTCAAAAGCTAAAATATGATACTCTTAAGTATTTCTGGGGTTACAATGACTTCAGAGATTCTCAGGAAGAAATTATCAATTCTGTTATTAACGAAAAAGATACACTGGTCTTACTGCCTACCGGTGCCGGAAAATCTTTATGCTATCAGCTACCGGCTTTGCTAAAGGAAGGAACCTGCCTGGTTATTTCCCCACTGTTGGCATTAATGAAAGACCAGGTAAATCAGCTTAAATTCCGAAATATTGAAGCAGAGTACCTGTCTTCAGAATTGGATGAATATGATGCAGAAGCTATTTATGGCCGCTGTAAGGAAGGGCTTACAAAATTATTGTATGTATCTCCGGAAAGACTTACCAATACCCAGTTTTTACAAAATATCCAGGATATTCAGCTCTCATTCATTGCTGTGGATGAAGCCCACTGTATTTCAGAATGGGGACAAGATTTTCGTCCCAGCTATCAAAATATAAAGGACTTCAGAAAAAACAATCCTGAAATCCCTTGCCTTGCATTAACAGCTACAGCAACTCCAAAGGTGCTGGAAGAAATTAAAAACAAACTTGAACTTAGAAAGCCTTCTGTATTTCAAAAAAGCTTCAAAAGAGACAATATTAAAATTTTCACTGAAGAAGTTGGAGATAAATTTCAGCGTGTTTTTGACATCCTTAAATACAATACAGATTCCGGAATCATCTATGTAAGGACCAGAAAGGAAGCAGAATTATTAGCAGAATTTCTGAAGAAAAACCAGTTGAAAAATGTAGATTATTTCCACGCAGGTTTAACAACAAAAGAGAAAAATACAAAACAAAATACCTGGAACAAAAGTGACAATCACGTTCTTATTTCTACCAATGCCTTTGGAATGGGGATTGACAAAGATAACGTACGTTTTGTCCTCCACTACTCTCCTGCTGCTTCTCTGGAGAATTATTACCAGGAAATAGGTAGATCCGGAAGAGACGGAAAAGACAGTTTCGCTTTTATGCTTTGGAATAAGCAGGAGCTGCTGAACTTCGATCAGATCTTAAAAAATCAGATTCCCAATAAAGCTGAGTTTTTAAAAATTATCAGTTACCTCTACTCTATTTTCCAGGTTGCTGAATTTGAGCAGCCGGAAAAAACCTTTCAGCTGAATATTGTCGGAATTCAGAATTTCACCAGACTCTCAAAAGCAAAAATTAATAATGTTCTTAATTTCCTTCACAATCAGGAAATCATTTACTATAATGACAACAAAAGTCTTTCTTCACTGGAGCTTTTTATGAAAGCAGATGAAATAGATCAGCTGCCACAGAAAGACGCCTATTTTATTGAACTTCTTTTCCGGACCATATCCGGTCTCACCACTCATAAAGTAATGTTCAGTGAACAGCAGGTAAGCAATAAGATTGAAGTAAGCATTCCTTTGATCAAAGAACGCCTGAAAGAACTTCAGCAGAAAAACTATCTGGAATATATAGATGGTGCGCTTGCCAGCATCAAGTTTTTAAAACCCCGTGACGAAAGAATCATTACTCATAGCTATTGGAAACTTTTTGAGCATATTCAGAGAAACAAAATCCAGAAATGGGAAGAAATGAAGTTTTACGTGGAAAATAAAGACTACTGTAAAATGAAACTGATCCTCTCCTATTTTGGTGAAAAAAACTCAAAAAACTGTGGCCAGTGTTCTGTATGTGAAAAGAATAAGCAATCTATTTTCGGAAAAAATATTTCTCAGCAAATTATCAATTTACTGGCTAAAAGATCAGCAACTATTGAAGAGCTTTCGGTGCAGCTAAGCTACCATTCTAAAGAAAACATTTTAGAAAACCTGATTTATCTGTTGGATTCCGGAAAAGTGAAAATGCTTAATTTCAGAACATATGCACTGAATCATGAATAGACTGGAGGTTTAGAGATGAGAATAAAGATGTATTTTTTTTGATAGGACATATACCTTCTATCCCATTCAAACCTGCAACTTTCCGCGAAAAACTTATCTTTGTATTATGAAATCATTGAAAGTTGTTTTTTTAGGAACTCCGGAATTCGCAAAGACTTCTTTGGAGGCTATTCATCAATCTCATCATCACGTTGTAGGTGTTGTAACCGTTGCAGATAAAGCAAGTGGACGTGGGCAGAAAATTCACCAGTCACCTGTAAAAATATATGCTTCGGAAAATAATATTCCTGTTTTCCAACCGGAAAAACTGAGAAACCCTGAATTTTTAGAAGAGCTTAGAAATCTTGAAGCTGATGTTTTTGTGGTAGTCGCTTTTAGAATGATGCCTAAAGTTCTTTTTGAAATGCCTGCCATGGGAACATTTAATCTTCACGCCTCTTTATTACCTGATTACAGAGGAGCAGCGCCTATCAATTATGCCGTAATTAACGGAGAAGAAAAAACAGGAGCCACTACTTTCTTTATCAATGAAAAAATAGATGAAGGGAATATTCTCCTACAGGAAGAACTTAACGTTTTACCTGACGAGACTGCAGGAGCTCTTCATGACAGGCTGATGGAAATGGGTTCAAAACTGGTGGTTAAAACACTGGATGGGTTGGCTGAAAACACCATCAAAGAAAGACCTCAGCCACAAGTAGAACATCCAAAAAACGCATATAAAATCTTTAAAGAAGATACCAAAATCAATTGGAATGCTCCTTCTAAGACCGTTCATCAGTTTATCCTTGGAATGTCTCCTTATCCTGCAGCTTTCACCACTCTAAAAATTGGAGAAGATGAAAAAGGGTTGAAAATATTCAGTGGTAAATTTGAAATTTCAGACCATGGAAAATCTTCCGGAACTCTAGATATCTCAAAAAATGAATTTAAGATTTATACCCAGGATGGAGTTTATTTTCCACAGGAACTTCAGTTGGAAGGAAAGAAAAGAATGACCGTAAAAGACTTTCTGAACGGCTTCAGAAATTTTGACGAAATAACATTATAAGTCTGGCTATATATTAAAACTTCAATCACAAAAGGCTTACCATCTTATTTCAAACAAAAGATAAAGCCTTTTGTGGTTAATACTAAGTCTTACTTACAATTTTCCTGCGTATTCTGCTTATAAACTCCGGAGTTACCCCCAAATAGGCTCCAATTTGTATATTGGTAAGACGGTGCGCTATTTCAGGATATTCCTTCAGAAAATCAAGATAACGTTCATCTGACGATTTGCTTAGATTATCAATAATTCTACGTTGTAATGCAATAATTGACCGTTGAAACTTCAGTCTCATCAATCTCTCAATCTCAGGAATTTCCAGATAAAACCTTTCTTTATCTTGCTTTGAAATAAGAAGAATTTCACTGTCTTCAATAGCCTGAATATTAAGTTTTGATGGAATACCGGTAATGAAGCTGTCTATATCTGAAAGCCACCAGTTCTCAATCCCAAAGTACAGTATCTGTTCTGCACCATTGTGGTCGGTATGGGAAACTTTAAAACACCCATTCACAACAAATCCTTCAAATCCACAAACATCTCCTTCTCTTAAAAGAAAATCTTTCTTCTTTATTTTCTGAAGATGAAAAGCATTGCAATATTGCTCCAGTTTTTCATCTGGAATATCTACATAACCTCTGATGTGTGGCTTTAAAGCCTTAGTCATGGTTTAAAAATAAAAAAAGGTTTAGAAAAATCCTAAACCTTTTTTCATTCATCAATATATTCGCAGCAAAGCCGGTCCTCTATTGATCATTTATTTGTTATAACTGAACCAGCTCAGTAACTTCTACATCATATCCTCCAACCTGAGGTTTGATATTAGGGTTTTGAGTGATTACTTTAAACTTATTAATTCCTAAATTCTTTAAGATCTGTGTTCCAATACCATAATCTCTGTAGTTGTATGCTAAAGTAGGATGCTGCTCCTGCCCGTCCTGATAATTCAGGAACTGCTGAAGTTTTCTCAATGTATTTTCAGAGTTTGAAACGTTATTGATGAAAATAATAGCTCCTTTTCCTGCTTCGTTTACCATACCGGTTACTTTTTCCAATAAAGGTTTTTCTCCGTTATTTAATCTTGTCAACACATCAAAATAGGAATCTGAAGACTGTACTCTTACTAAAACAGGCTCATCCACAGTCCATGCTCCTTTTGTCAAAGCAAAGTGGATCTGGTCATTTGAAGTCTCTCTGAATGCGTAGAAATCGAAATCACCGTAATGTGTTTTTACTTTTTTCTCTTCAAGTCTTTCAACCAGATTTCCTTTTTTAAGCTGATAATGAATTAAATCTTCAATAGAAACAATTTTCATATCGTGCTTCTGGGCGAATGCGTGAAGTTCCGGTAAACGAGACATGGTACCATCTTCATTCATAATCTCACAGATTACTCCACCTTCTTTCAAACCTGAAAGATGGGTAAGGTCAATAGCCGCTTCAGTATGTCCAGCTCTTTTTAAAACCCCTCCTTTTCTTGCACGAAGCGGGAAAATATGTCCGGGTCTCATAAAATCTGTAGGCTTAGATTTTTCATCCATTAAAGCCAGAATTGTTTTAGCTCTGTCACCAGCAGAAATACCGGTAGAAGTTCCGTTACCCAAAAGGTCAACAGATACAGTAAAAGCAGTTTCTTTAGGATCGCTGCTTCTGCTTACCATAACCTCTAATCCAAGCTCATCACATCTTTTTTCAGGAAGAGGCATACAGATCAATCCTCTACCGTGAAGGGCCATAAAGTTGATAATTTCCGGAGTTGTCAGTTCAGCAGCACAAAGAAAGTCACCTTCATTTTCTCTATCTTCATCATCTACCACTATGATTATTTTACCATTTTTAAGGTCTTCAATAGCCTCTGGAATAGTATTTAATTTAATATCGGACATTTTTACTTTTTATTTTTGCAAAGATACTTATAAAAATAAGCATCTGCCAATTAATATCAATGGTTTATTGTGCTTGAGATAAAGAGTTGACCGCTTCTCTTATGATTTCGTAAGATCTCAGTCTTTTCTGATGATCATAAATATGAGAATTGATGATCAGCTCATCTACGTTGAATTTGTTTTGGAAATCTTTAATTTTTTCCTGAATTTCTGTTTGATCTCCTATAAAAGTATATCTCAGCTTCTGTAAAACCATAGATTTTTCCATAGGTGACCAGATGTCATCCATATCATCTACCGGCGGTGCAAAAGGCTTTCTGTCATTCCTTACAATATTGATAAATGCCTGGAATAATGTGGTAGAAAGCTTGTGAGCTTCTTCAGAAGTTTCTGCTGCTACTCCATTCACACAAGCCATTACATAAGGCTGATCTAAATATTGAGAAGGTTGAAAATGTTCCCTGTAAATTTTAAAGGCCATTTCCATTTGCTCAGGAGCAAAATGTCCGGCAAATGCATAAGGCAGTCCAAGCTCTGCTGCCAGCCATGCACTGTCTGTGCTTGATCCTAGTATATAAATAGGAATATCAAGACCTTCTCCCGGAATAGCCCGTACCATTGCATCAGCATTTTCTTTGGAAAAATACCGTTGAAGCTCTAAAATCTGTCTTGGAAACTGTTCATTAATAATCGCTGGATTTCTTCCCAATGCCTGAGCTGTTAATCCATCTGTCCCTGGAGCTCTTCCCACACCGAGATCAATCCTTCCGGGAAAAAGAGATTCCAAAGTTCCGAATTGCTCTGCAATAATCAGAGAACTGTGATTAGGAAGCATAATACCCCCTGAACCTACTCTTATTTTTTTTGTTCCATTGGCAATAAAACCAATTAAAACTGAGGTGGCAGAACTCGCAATACTTTCCATATTGTGATGCTCGGCAAGCCAGAATCTTGTATAGTTTAAGTTTTCAGTATGACGAGCTAAAGATAAGCTATCCTGAAACGTATCATGAATGCTTTTTCCCTGCTTTACCGGAGCAAGGTCTAAAACAGAAATTTCAAAATTTTTCATAATTATAAATTGGGGCTTAAAAAACCAAACAAATTTAAAACATAAAAATTGCATTAGTTACTTTTTGTAATTGATAAGTCTGATCGCCTAGTTCAGGCAAAAACTATTGGAATTGAAACGCTGTTTGATTCCTTTTGCTTACAGCTATAAATTAAGTAAATTGCTCAAGAAAACTTACAATCATGAAAACAAAAATAATGTATATCGAAAACAAGTCCTTTGGCCACTATGGACCGGCTTGGATTGGTTTTGTAGAATTTTCAAAATCCGGACAAACCCTTTATTTTAATAATAAGGCATTAAAGAAACTCAAAAGACCCGAATATGTTGCTAATTATTTTGACATAGAAACCGGAGAAGAATACTGGGTTTCTGGTGTTAAAAAAAATGGACAAAATAGGCATCAGTTCGGTGGAGGAAAAATCATGCTGGATAAAAATTCGGTTGATGAGTATCTGAAATTAGTAGATTTTAATAGTATTGATGTTAATCACTTTGAGATCGTTGAGTTCATCACCATGGATAAAAGAAGATTCAATACAATAGAAAACTCAAAAACCGAATACCGGGATAACAGTTATCATGCTACTTTTTATGATAACAACCGTAGAAAATTAATTTTAGATATCTGAATTTTAAAGAAGCTGTTTCAAGTAATAAATATAAAGAAAGGTTTTGGCTGCGGTCAAAGCCTTTTTCTTTGATATAACGTTTAGATTTTCTCTTTTTTAATGTCTATAATTAAAAATAACTAATTATCACAATAATCAACATTTTAATAAAAATAATTCATTTATAAGAGAAATAAATTATTATATTAGTACTTTAAAAAGAAAATAAATACATTTTAACACCACTTAAAAATATTCTTATGAACAAAAAATTGAATGACTTACTGTATCGGAAGCTGTTGACAAAAAGAATGGTCTTTATGAGCTTCATTATCGCTGCTACTTTAGCATCTTGTAGTAAAAATAACGATGAAATGGCTACAGAGACCCAGACCAATGCTTTACAGCTCGAAAATGTTAAAAACGGACGACTGGGAGGGCAAGATATTACGTATGAAAGAAAGAATGGAATGAATTTTTTCCAGGGAGACATTGTACTTTCCGACCAACAGTTGGCAGGAGATAATGCTCTTCATAAAGGAGGTGCCAGTTTCTCAAGATGGCCGGGAGCTAAAATTTATTATACTGTTGCGGGTAATATGGGTTCTATCAACGCCAATAAAATAACTACAGCGGTTAATGAATATAATTCCAAAACCAATACCCAATGGATTCCCCGCACCAACCAGACCAATTATGTAGAATTTATTTTCGGAAGTTCATCCGGATCAGATGGATGGGCTCATATCGGATATCAGGGAGGAAAACAAACTATTTCTTTGGATCAATATATTTCTGTGGGATCTGTGATCCATGAAATGGGGCATACTGTAGGGCTTTATCATGAACATGCCCGTAAAGACAGGGATCAGTATGTGAGTATCCAGTGGAACAATATTCAGGATGGGCAGGCTTATAATTTCAATATGTACAATTCCGGAACAGACATAGGCCCTTTCAATATTAATTCAGTGATGATGTATTGGCCTAATTCCTATTCTAAAAATGGACAGCCTACGATTAAGAGGGCCAACAATACTACGTTTACCTACAACAGAACAGGTTTTACAACCGGAGATATTAATACAATCAATGCGATGTATCCTTAGTTTTTGTAACCAAGATATCAATTAAAAAAGGAAAAGAATTCTCATGAATTCTTTTCCTTTTTATAATTATAGTGATTGATCAGAATCCTGATCTCATTAAATTCAAAATTACTTGGCAGTACATTCTTCCATTCTGTCAAAGTTTCCTGAGGATTTTTATAAAACTCTGTTTCAAAAGCTTTGATTTTATCGGAAGTAATGACTCTTGAAATATCCAGCAATCCCTGTTCTGCAAATTTAGCAAGGTGACCGATTACGGTTTCTTTTACCAAGCCTCTTTCCAAAGCAATTTCTCCAATGGTTTTTCCTTGTTCAAATAACTGGAAAGTTAAAACCTGTGAAGGCACTTTAGCGATTTTCAGATTGATTTCTTTATCATTCTTTTCATCTAAAAGCTTCGTTTCAAGAAGGTGAATATCTTTCAGGCTGTTCAAATATTCCTCAATATCCTCCAACCAGTTTCTGAATTCATCATTATACTGTTTTAGGCCTTTGGCTCCTTTGATCTCAGCATAAAATTCTTTCAAAGGATTAAAAATTTTATCTCTGGTTTCTACAAAGAAAAAATTAACTGCCCCTTTTGTTTTGCTCTCAATTTCAGCCCATTCTTCTTTTTTCTCAATAAAATTATTAACCTTCTGGAAAATAACTCTTTCTAATTTCTCAAAGATCTTTCCAAGATTTACGCTTTCATGTTTCAGCTGAAGGTACAGCTGATTGGTTTTAACATGGTCTAAATTTTTGGTAACTACAGACAGCTTATTCCAGTCTTCCACCTCTTTTAAAAACCATAAACAATCTACTGTACGAAGTACTTTTCTGATACTGTAATCATATTTTTCCTGATTCAGGATAGATTCAATATGATCATTAGCCACTGTATCTGTATGGAAATGAAGAATCCTGTTGTCTTTAAAAATAACTTCAGGAGTAATTTTTGATTTTAAAACAATTCCTTCCAATGTTCTGCAACGGGACAATGCTACATATACCTGACCGGCAGTAAAACTTTTTCCTGCATCAATGATCACCTTATCAAAGGTTAGTCCCTGGCTTTTGTGGATGGTAACTGCCCAGGCCAATTTTATCGGAAACTGCTCAAAACTCCCTAATACCTCTTCCTGAATGGTTTTATCGGTATCCAGGAAATATTTTTTCTGTTCCCAGGTCTCTCTTTTCACCGTGATTTCAAGCTCACTTTCATCCAGAACAACCCGGATTTCATTTTCATCCAACCCGATAATCTCCCCCAATTTCCCATTGAAATATCTCTTTTCCCCGGAAATATCATTCCTGATGAACATAATCTGTGCTCCAATTTTCAATTCTAAAAATTGTTCGTTTGGGAACTGATTTTCTTTAAAATCTCCTACAAGTTTAGCCTCATAGGTTTGAGCATCTACTTTTATTTCTACTAATTTCTCCTGATTGATCTCATCAGCCATTTTGTTGTGAGAACAAAGGTAAACGTATGATTCTTTCCCGATATTGAAATCAGGATCATATCTTTTATTCAGGTAATCAAAATCTATATTCGCCACATCACCATCACGGATAGCATTCAGGATTTCCAAAAATTCTTCATCAGACTGTCTGTACACTTTCGTCAGCTCAATGGTAACCAAAGGAATATCTTTAATAGCATGGCTATCAAAAAAGAATGGTGAATTGTAATACATTTTTAGAATATGTTCATCCCTCACTACCGGCGGAAGCTGATAAAGGTCTCCGATAAACAGCATTTGTACTCCTCCAAACCTTTGGTTATTCCTTCTGATAAACCGTAAAGAGAAATCCATCATGTCCAAAACATCTGCTCTCAACATAGAAACCTCATCTATAATAATGATTTCAACTTCTCTTAAAAGCTTAAGTTTATCCTTCCGGTATTTAAAATGGGGCATCAGATCAGCTATATTATTAGCCAAACTGGTATCTATCCTTTCCGTAGTGGGCAGAAAAGTTCTCAATGGTAATCCAAACATCGAATGGATGGTAACACCACCTGCATTGATTGCGGCAATACCCGTAGGTGCTACCACAACATGTTTTTTCTTTGTCCGCTTTACAAAGTCATTAAGAAATGTAGTCTTTCCTGTCCCGGCTTTTCCAGTCAGAAAGACACTTCGGTTCGTGTGCTCTAATAAGTCAAAAAAATGATTGTTCATCGTTGTCAAAAATACGGAAATGAATTTGATTTTCTTACCTTGGCACAAGTTTTGAAAATTCTTACTAAGAACAATGTTTATAATGAAAAAAAAAATTATCCCTATTCCTGCGTTAGTATTATGTACTACATTCAGTCTTATTTCATGTAATACCTCAAAGAATGCAAATACCAATCTTCCGAAAGATATTTCTGAAAGACCTGCTGATCAGGACAGTCAAAAATACGACCAGGCATTATTGGATAAATTAAAAGCATCTATTGAATCTGAAGTTTCCGGTGAAAAATGTACTGACGCCAATGAATGGGCATTTGCTCCAATGGGATTAAAATCATGCGGCGGACCTCAGCAGTATATTGCTTACCCAAAAAAAATAGAAGCCTCTATCGTATCAAGAATTAAAGACTATACGGATAAGGTCAGAATTTTTAATGAAAAATATAATATTGTGTCTGATTGTGTGATGATCACTCCTCCTACCTCTCTTAAATGTGTTAACGGAAAGATAAGACTCATCACCCCGGATATCAATTAAAAATAAAGCAAAGGTTCTATAATCAAATCATTACAAATTCTTTTAAGGAATTTTTATACTAGGATGATATACAAAGCTCCATCTTTTGATGGAGCTTTGTTGTATATTGATGTAACGATAAATGAAGTTTTGGTTTCAGAAGAGAAAATTATTTCCATCCCGAAACCTGCAACAGATATCCCCGATTATAATTCGTAGTCTTTTACATTTTCCTTATACCACGAAGAGTATTTCACATAATTATCAGCAATTCTGTTCACTTCTCCTTCCAGCAATTGGGCATTAATATCCTTAATTTTCTTGGCAGGAACTCCTCCCCAAACTTCTCCGGATTTAATGTGAGTTCCCTGAGTCACTACAGATCCCGCCCCTACGATAGAATTTTCTTCCACCAGGCAGTCATCCATTACAATAGCTCCCATTCCGATCAGTACATTATCTTTGATTGTACATCCATGCACAATAGCATTGTGGCCAATGGAAACATTGTTCCCAATATTCAAAGGATGTTTCTGATAAGTACAGTGCAGCATTGCATTATCCTGAACATTTACTTTATCTCCCATTTTAATATAATGTACATCACCTCTGATCACTGCATTATACCAAACACTGCAGTCTCTTCCCATGGTAACATCTCCAATAATGGTTGCTGTTTCTGCTAAAAAAGTATTCTCTCCAATCTGTGGTATTTTCCCTAAAAGTTCTTTTATAAGTGCCATAGTTTTAATTTGAAATTTAAAAAATAAGCTTACTTGAAAATTATAATTTACCTACTTCTATTCAGTGTATCTAACTTCTAAATTAAAGCGATAGCAAAAATCTAACTCTCAACTTTCAGCTTCTAACTTCTAATGCGTATTTTTGTATCTCAAATTTAACGAAAAAATGCGTACCGTACTTATAGAACCAACTGAAAATCCAAAAGTGATGAAGTTTGTAGCAGATTACAATCTTATCCCGGGATCTTTAGAATTGGACAGAAACTCAGATATTTCAGAAATTCCTTTAGCACAAGAGCTTTTCAATTATCCTTTTGTAGAAAGAATTTTTATTACAGCTAATTTTGTAGCTATCGCAAAACAGGATACCATAGAATGGGAACATGTAGCTGAAAGTCTGAAAAATGTGATTGAGGATGAGCTATTGGCAAACCCAAGAATTTATCTTCAGAAGAAAAAGGAGATGTATCAGATTTATTCTGAGATGACTCCTAACCCCAACGTGATGAAATTTGTGTCAAGCAAATTACTGATGGATGGTTTCGTGGAAGTAAAATCAAGAGATGCAGCCGCTGAAGTTCCTTTAGCTGAAGCGATCTTCAAAGAATTTGATTTTGCTACTGAAGTTTTTATTTCTGACAATTTCGTGGCTGTTACTAAAGATCATTCTGTAGAATGGCATCAGGTAATGATGACTGTTCGTGCCCAGATTGCAGAATATCTTCAAAACGGAGGGGAAATATCAAAAGCTGAACCTCAGAAACATGAAAATCCTGTTGAAAAAATCATCAACAGAGAGTATACGGATGATGAGCAGAAGATTTCTGATATCCTGAATGAATATGTTGCTCCCGCAGTAGAAAATGATGGTGGAAAAATTTCTTTAATGGAATATGATGAAGCGAGTAAAACTGCAAAAATGCTTCTACAGGGCGCTTGTTCAGGATGTCCAAGCTCTACCGCTACTTTGAAAAACGGAATTGAGAACATTTTAAAACAATTTGTTCCTGATTTGGTAGAAAGAGTGGAGGCTGTGAACGGATAACAGAAATAAAAATGCCTCCCGGAAATAAAATCATAGTAGTTATTGGAAGTGCTTCAAAAAACTCCAGTAATCAGAAACTGATAGAACAGGTGCTGGAGCAACATCCATATGTTGATTTCAAAATGATTGAAGATCTTTCTGTTCTTCCTCATTTTGATACTGCATTAACAGATCATCATACACCGGAAGAAATACTCAGCGTAAGAGAAGACATCAAAAACTCAAAGGGTGTTTTATTTTGTACACCGGAATATATTTTCAGTATTCCAGGCAGACTAAAAAATCTATTGGAATGGTGTGTTTCTACGACTGTTTTTTCTGACAAACCTGCAGCAGTCATTACTGCTTCGGCAAATGGAGAAAAAGGTCACGAAGAACTATTAATGATTTTAAAAACTCTCGGAGCAACAATAGCAGCAGATCATCAGCTGCTGATAAAAGGAATAAAGGGGAAATTAAATAGCGATGGCTTAGTTGAAAATAATACATTTGCCAAAGTCTCAGAATTAGTAACAGATTTCAACAAGTCTGTTTCATAATTAAAATAAAAAATATTGGATAAAAAAGGAATTTTACTGGTAAATCTTGGATCGCCAAAGTCTACAGCGGTAAACGACGTAAAGGAATATCTTGATGAATTTTTGATGGATGAAAGGGTAATTGATTACCGTTGGATCTTTAGAGCACTTCTTGTCCGTGGAATTATTTTAAACACAAGACCTGCAAAATCTGCCGAAGCTTATAAAACAGTTTGGACAGACGAAGGATCTCCACTTATCGTTATTACTGAAAAAATTAAGAAGAAACTTCAGAAAGTTGTAGATGTTCCGGTAGAAATCGGAATGCGGTATGCCCAGCCAAGTATTGAAACCGGTATTCAGAAATTGGTGGATCAGGGCATTTCAGAGATCGTACTTTTCCCACTGTACCCTCAATATGCGATGAGTACAACGGAAACAGTGATTGAAATGGCAGAAGAGGTAAGAAAGAAGAAATTCCCGAAAGTAAAGATCAATTATATCCAACCTTTCTATAACAGGGATATTTATATTAACTGTCTTGCAGAGAGTATTAAAGAAAAACTTCCGGAAAACTTTGATGCACTGCAGTTTTCTTATCACGGTGTTCCAGAAAGGCATATTTATAAAACAGATCCGTCCAAAACCTGTAAAATTGATGATGCAAACTGTATCAACAGTCAGGTAGACACGCACAACGCTTATTGCTATAGACATCAATGTTATAAAACCACTGAAGCAGTCATTGCTAAAATGGGTCTTCCAAAAGAAAAAACAATTGTTTCTTTCCAGTCAAGACTGGGAAAAGACAAATGGATCGAGCCTTATACAGATGAAACCTTGGAAACTATTCCTAAAAAAGGAGTAAAAAACCTTGCTGTAGTTTGTCCTGCTTTCGTTTCTGATTGTCTTGAAACCTTAGAAGAAATTTCTGTGGAAGGAAAAGAACAATTCCTGCATGGCGGAGGTGAAAACTTCCATTATATTCCATGTCTGAATGATGAAGACCGATGGATTGAAGTAGTAAAAACGCTTTGCGAAGAAAAGCTGAATGATTTCTATTTAGTGTAATCTCACTTTACTAAAAACATACAAAAGGCCACAAGTAATGTACTTGTGGCCTTTTTTAATTGACTATATTATAACTAAAGGATTATTTTTTAATCAAGTTTCCTGCATTCTGACCATTCACGGTTACAACGTATACACCAGGAAGGATATTAGAAGGAAGCTGTATATTGATTCTGTTTCCTCCGTCAGTAAGGTTCACTTTTTCAGAAAGTTCTCTCTTACCCGTTAAACTTACCAATTCTACGATTCCATTTCCGGCTTTCGCTTCAAATTCTACCGTAAACCTGTCTGTAGCAGGATTCGGGCTGATGGTATATGGAGAAACTTTTGATGCAGTAGCAATAAGTCCCGCCGCAGAAGTACCTCCTCCAACACCTACAGCATTCCATGCATTTGTAACCTGTGTTACTTCATTGCTTCCTGCTCCATACAAATCTGTGGCAGCCTGAAGAGAATAGGTTCTCGCATTGGCATAAGTAGATGTTGAGGTTAAATAGGACGTTAATGTTCTGTAAGCAACAGCACCAGCTTTATCCAACCCGATTCCGGAAACATTATAAGCAAATCCATTATCATTAGTTCCTGAGCCTCCTGTTACTAATAAATAATACCAGAAATTAAGGACTCCTGAATTGGTATGAACTCCACAATAATCGTTTGTTGTTTGTCCCGGTACGGCACAGCCTGTAGTAGTAGCATCTTTCCAGTATTTCCCTTTATAAGTATCCGGCTGACTATAAGCATTAGGATTGGCCATATCTCTGATAACATAGCTGAAATCTTCTCCTAAAGTCCAGCTTGCCTGAGTAGGTCTTGCCCAACGTTCGATAGAATTTCCAAAAATATCGGAGAACCCTTCATTTAATGCCCCCGGCTCTCTTTGATACACAAGATTAGCTGTTTTAGAAGTCATTCCATGAGTGATTTCATGACCACAAACATCAATCGCTGTTAATGGCTTACCTCCATTTGTAGTGGAACTTCCATCCCCATAAGTCATTCTGGAACCATCCCAGAAAGCATTGAAATAATTGGTTGAATAATGAACATAGGATTTGATCGCAAAATTATTGTTGTCAATACTTTTTCTTCCAAATTTTGTATACAGATAATCTAAAGTCATCTCTGCTCCCCAATGGGCATCTGTAGCATACTGATCTTTATTGGTATTCACATTATTCCATACATTATCAGTATCTGTAAAATCTACAGCTGATGAATAGTTGGTCCCTTTTTTCAAATTATAGGTTTCTACAGCTGTCCCTGCATTTCTTCCTGTTTCTCTTAATCTGTAGCTTCCATTGTAAGAGTCAGCTACGATATTCCGATTTCCGCTGTAACCGGTAGTAGCTGTTCCTGGAGTATTTACTTCATGGATGATGGCATCTACTCCTAACACTTTTCCATTCTTAGCATCTACAAAAACATATTGTCTGCTCAATGGTTTCTCTGAATAGATATCAAATTTATACGCTAATACTAAATCATTCAGCTTTTCATCAGTAGGATCTGAATAATATACCAGTTCACCTTTTGGAGCAAAGCTGGCGTTGGCATCATTAGATTCTTTTTTAAGAAAATCTTCCTCTTCTTTATTCTGCCATTTATAAGCGTCTGCTCCTACAAATGACAACGCACTCTGTAATGCTATATTTTCTGAGATATTTGCTTTCTTCTCAATTTTTTCAGAAACTTTAAGAATCCATTTTCCGGACTGCCCTACAATTTTGCCTCCTTTCGTCTGTACAGCCATCATTCCGTATTCTACAGGAATACCATTAACGGTCTGTTGAAATCTTTGAGTTTCAAAACCTAGTGCATCTTTTTCAAGTCCTAATTTACGAGCCTGTCCGGTAGAAAGTCTCTGAGAAGTTTCATCAAATAAAACCGGGCTTCCTTGAAAAGTAGGTGCATTTTTATCGAATCTCATGAATTCTGCATGCAATCCGTCTTTACCCGGAATTAATTTTGATGGTGTGTTTTGTCCAAAAACAAAAGAGCAGGCAGCAACGCTTGCCACTAAAATAAACTTTGTCTTCATAATAATTTTTGTTAGTGTGAAAAACGAATTTATAAACTTTTCACAACAAAATGATTAATTTGATGAATAAAATTCAATAGATATTATGAATCAATTAACAAAACACAATTATGATTTTATAAAAAAAATGATTAATTAAAGATAATTTTATTATTAAAAAAGATTTTAATTGATAATATTAATACAAATCAAAATTTTGTGAATTAAAATTTTAATTATGCTTAGCATTATATTTTACATCTGAAATAAATCGCTCATTTTCTTAAAAACCAGTATTCATAAGGCTTCACAAAAAACAAAGGCTGTCTCAGATAAGACAGCCTTTGTTTTACATATACTAAATAATATTTTTTATCCTCTAAAAAGTAAAGAATTCGTTAGCGTTTATTGCCAATTGGAGTTCTAAATTCTCCGTATCCCATCAGCCCATCATAATTTCTTCCGAATGGAGCATAATATAAAAATGCCTGATATAAGTTTTCTGTCTGCCAGAAATTCCCGTTGACTTCACCAAAATTTAATGATCCATCACTTTCTTTAGTTGCCAAAACATAATTATAAAACCCTTGCTTAAGGAAAATTTTAGCCACATATTGTTTAGTGGCGGCATCATACTGCATCTGATTTTCTTTGCTGGGCTTGAACCCGTTAAATCCTCCCAGAATATATATATCTTTATCTACAGGATCCGAATCCAGATAAAAATATACCCATGAATAATCTGCTTCTCTTTCGGCATCTCTTTCTCTTCCTAAATCATTTCTTCTGTAGTACCATGCTCCGTTTACATCTGGTTGATACTGATAATTTAAAGGAAAAGCCCAAACCGGGTGCAAATACGTCTGGTTCACTCCATCTTTCACTTCTACGGTACGAACCATATCCGCTGGAGTATTCATATTTTTATTATCAAAATAATAAAATTCATTATCTCCCGGAAAACTAAGGTTCAGCTGCTGAAAAAGTAGCTGGTTTCCTAAAACACTACTTGCCTTCAAATCCGAAATGGTCATATTCGGATTGTTATTCTGCATCACATTCAGGGTCATAGAATTAACATTGGAAGAAAGATCACCCCCATTCGGCACTGCTTTTACCTCTACCCTTTGATTGATATTAGGTTTCTTGGCATCCGCTATTCTTGTAATGTTAAGAGCTAATGAAGCAGCATCTTCTACCAGGTAAAATCTTCTTTTGAAAAGTGGTTTATCCGCAGAATCTTTATACACAATCAACTCAAAATTTCCTGAAATTTTCGCTTGAATTTTATCATTGGGAAAAGTCAGTTTATAATGAGTATAAGCCTGTAATGTATTAAAAGAATATTGAAACTGATCAAGAAGTGCATTCATACTTCCTGTGGCAAACTCTGTAAAAAACAGATTGTCATCATTCCAGTTTCTGTCGTAATGTTTAATCGTATATCGATAAATTTCACTGGCATTAGTGAGATCATCAAAGGTGAGCACCAGTTTTTCATCTGAATTAAACCTAATGACAGGAGTTTCGTCATTCGTTTGTGGGTTGAATAATTGGATACTCTGGATATTTTGTCCATACACCAATCCGCCCAAAGAGAGTAAAAGTATTCGCAAAGTTTTCATTATGACGAAGATAACGAAAAATAGCCATTTTCTTAATAATATCGTATTTTTGAAATAAAAATATTCAGATATGCTTCAGATTCAAGGTTTCGTTTTCAATTTTGCGAGCGAAAATACATATATCATCTACAACGAAAATAAAAATGCATGGCTTATTGATCCGGGTAATATGAGTGCACAGGAAACTCAGGCTATTGACAATTTCATCACGGAAAATGGATTACATATTCAGAAAATACTTCTGACGCATGCTCATATTGATCATGTTTTGGGACTTCAGTGGGCTTTTGACAAATTTAAAGTACCTGTCCATATGCATCAGGAAGACCAGGAGGTACTGGATATGCTTCAGGCCAGCGGACTAAGATTCGGAATGACTATAGATCCTGTAAAAGTAGAGGTAAATTATGTAAAAGAAGGTGACGAGCTGGATCTTGATGGAGAAAAGTTTAAGATCTATCATGTTCCTGGGCATTCACCTGGAAGTGTAGTCTACCACAATGAAAATCAGAAGTTCATGATTTCAGGTGATGTACTTTTTGAAGGAAGCATTGGAAGAACAGATTTATATAAAGGAAATTATGAACAGCTGATTGAAGGTATCACCAAGAAACTTTTCGTACTGGACAGTGACACTCAGGTATTTTCAGGCCATGGAAATCCTACCTCAATCGGTTTTGAAAAACAGTATAATCCATTTTTTAAATAAACGGGATACAAGACCAGGTCAGCGAGTGCAAACATCCGCCCGATCTGTGAAAGCTTATAAAAATAGAAACCGCCAGGAAAATCCTGACGGTTTCTTGTTATAAAGAAATAGAGTTTAAAAATCTAAAGTAACGGATGCTCTGGCTGCTGCACCCATAATAGGTCGGGCCATGATAATACCGTCACCTGTTGGTGAGCCTGCTCTAGGATCTCCTTCTGTAATTCCAATAGTGTTAAAAATATTGGTCCCATCTACAGCAAAACGAATTTTCCCTAGCTGGTAAGACATTCCTGCTCCAAATTCTGAGAAAGAAGGTAACGTCTGAACATTTAATTCATCCTGAAATCTTTTTCCATAGTAATTCATGCTTACATAGGCTCTCCAGGATTTTGTAATATTGACTGCAGGAGCAATATTAAAATAAAATTTAGGCATTCTTCTTACGGTATTCCCTTCCAAAAGGCTTCCTGCTTCCAGGTTTTTATATTTAGGATTCTGAATAGTTCCGTTGAATGTAACTTCCAGAATATTATTAAATAAGCGGGCATACCCTTCTAATTCAACCCCATAGTTTTCTGTATTGGCAAAAGTGTTTTCAGACTTCCCGCTAGAAAAGATATCTGTAAAGGAAAGGTTCTTCAATGTAGAATAGAACGGAATTACCGCCACATCAAAAGTACGGGAGTAATATTTATATCCAACCTCCAGCTGATTGGTTAATACTGATTTTAAAGGTTTATCAGGGGCTGGATTGGAAAAGTAATTATAATAAGCTTCTTCATTGGGTGATCTGAAACCGTTAGAGAAACGGGCATAGACTGCATTTTCTCGGTTGATCTTATAATTGGCCGCTAATGTGAAAGACACCTTATCTATATTGTAGTTCCAATATGTAAATTTATTTCCTAATACACTCATGTTATCATCAGCCGTAGTCGTTGCAAAGCTATGAGTTCCATCTGTCGTTAATCCTGAGTTATTTAAATTGGATGTTGTCGTATTGGCAAAACTACCCTTATAAAAATCATGACTGTAACGGATACCTCCGTTCAGGCTCAGTGCTTCTGTCACATTATAATCCACATTTAAATACAGATCATTTAAGCTCCCTTGCGTCTGGGTATCTCTCTGCAGGAAAGTCATATCTGTAACCCCATTATAGGTTTTAGAATATCCTGTATCTGAAGGATTGAGTGAAGGGTCTACAAGATTCAGCAGCTGAGGGCGGTCTGTAGCTGTAGCCAAAATATTGCTCCAGTTCCAGTATTGATGAGACTTCCAGTTAGATTTATAAAAACCTGCTGTTAGATTTCCTTTGTCAAATTTATAATTAAGCTGTAAGTCATTTACAAAATTATTCATCTGCTTGTCAATGGCCCAGAATCCTAACTTTTGAACATACGCAGGATCAACAACGGCTCCATTACTCACAAGGGAATACTGATAACTGGACATCCCCATCTCCTTTGCAAACTCAGAAGTTGTCTTTGGACTTCCGGCAGGGAAAATCCCTGTATAATTCATATTGATATTGGTATATCTCGTCTTATTTAAAACACTGAAATTATTTCCCAGATCATATTTGAATTCAGCCCCTACTACATCCACTTTCGGGTGAATTCCATCTTCCAGATTTCTATTAAAAAATCCTCCTCCGGCCTGAGGGATATTCAACTGACTGATCGCTCTATAGCTATACGTGCCGTAATTAGGATCAAAGCCAGGGAATCCTTTTAAATCATTTCCATTCTGAAGTAAAGGAATTGGAAGGAAGAATGTATTTCTGTCGTCCAGTTTTTTATAATATACTTTCACATATCCTTTATCAAAGACATATTTCAGGTTCATTCTGATCTGACCTCCATTATTGGCTTTAAAACCCGTTTTTCTGATTCCGTCATCCGTTCTGTAGAAACCTCCTATATTGAAGAACAACTGATCTTTTACCAATGCTCCTCCTATATTGAGGTCGGTACGCATTAATCCATAAGTACTGGTTTCAATTTTCGCCGTTCCCTTAAAGTCGTTAGTTCCTTCTTTAGTAATAAAATTGATTAATCCACCGGGAGAATTATTGGCATAAATAGAACCCGATCCTCCTCTTAAAGCCTCCAGGCGGCCTACTGTATTATCTACACGAAAAAAATTATCAGCATTGGCAAATTGGAGCGCTCCATCTTCAAAAACCGGAAGACCATCCTCCTGTACCTGTACAAATTCGTAAGCTCCTGCAGAAGGAATTCCTCTTGCAAAAAGGTTGTTGCCTACCTCCCCTCCGGAAGTTTCTACCGCAAACCCGGGAACTCTTTGCAGCAAAGCAGCAGCACTGATAGGATTTTGTTTCTGAATTTCCTTAGCACTGAAAGTAGAAATCGCAGTACTGGATTCTATTTTTTTCTTTGGATTAGAATTTCCTGTAATAACGATCTGATCGATAGAAGAAACTTTCGCTGAATCTTGCGGTGTTTCCTGAGCATACACATTATTGAAATACAATGTAGCTGTGGCGGCAATTAAAAAGATTGATTTATTTTTCATAGCCCTATTTTTTTGTTGTTAGTTTCAGTTTTGTTGTAATTTTAAATACACTCCATTGGTCCAACCGAATCCATCCTGATTGGGGTATTCCCCTCCGCCTGCAATTGTTTCTGTATCTAATGCATTGTATTTTTCCATAAGTTTTCCGGTATTGTTGTAGACTCTCTCTACATTCAAACACCAGTTATTTTTTATTTTTTCTGCTAGCTCATTAAACCCATAATTTTTCATAGATTTAAAACCCAGCCACTGATAAGGAGCCCATGCATTGGGTAAATCCCATTGCTGCCCTGATTTTTTTGTTGTGGTAACCAATCCTCCCTGGTACAGGAACTTTTCAGCAATAATTCCGGCTACTCCTTCAGCCTGTTC